>NZ_CAWUDO010000018.1:0-105897 GCF_963920935.1 Nostoc sp. CCY 9925
TAATGACTAATGACTAATGACTAATGACTAATGACTAATGACTAATGACTAATGAAGTAATTGGCATTGATGTGGGGGGAACAGCAATTAAGCTGGGGCGTTTTACACCTGATGGTACTTGCCTGCAATCTTTAACTTTGACAGCTCCTCAACCAACAACGCCAGAGGCAGTGCTGGCGGTGTTGGTACATGCGATCGCTCAAATTGATCCAGATAATCAAAGTGTTGCTATTGGTGTGGGGACTCCTGGCCCGGCCGATGCAGCGGCGCGCATTGCGAAAATTGCCATTAACTTACCTGGATGGCTCGATGTACCTTTAGCAGACTGGTTGGAAACTAAAACTAGCAAACCTACTGTAATTGGTAATGATGCTAACTGCGCTCTTTTGGGAGAAGCTTGGTTGGGAGCTGGTCGCCAGTTTCAAAATTTGATTCTCCTAACTTTAGGAACTGGGGTTGGTGGTGCAATTATCCTCAATGGCAAATTGTTTGTTGGACATCAAGGAGCTGCTGGAGAACTCGGTTTAATTTCATTCAACCCTGATGGGCCAATCTGCAATAGCGGTAATCAAGGCTCTTTGGAACAATATGCTTCTGCTACTGCCATTCGTCGCCGTACTCTCCAGGAACCCATCGAACTGGGCATCCTTGCCCAACAAGGAGATTCCGCAGCCTTGACTTTCTGGCAAGAATATGGTCAGTGTTTAGGTATTGGTTTGACAACTTTGGTTTATGTACTGACACCACAAGCGATCGTTATAGGTGGTGGTATCAGTGGTAGCTTCGAGTTTTTCTTCCCAGCAATGAAGGCAGAAATTGAGAAGCGAGTGCAGCCTTTATCACGAGAGGGTTTACAAATTTTGCCAGCCCAGTTGGGAAAGTTTGCTGGGATGGTGGGTGCAGCAAAGTTGGCATGGCAAAAGTATTCAGAACTTTAGATTATGTTTTAAATAATCCCAGCTAGAGATGAACTAGATAAGGCACGTCAGACAGGAAATAAAACGGCAATTTTTTACTATATCAACGTTATGTTTTCAAAATGAGAACAAATTGTCAAGTTGATTTTTTCGTCTTCATGCCATCTTCTATAATTGATAAACCTGCACCATATAAGTTAGGCATGAAACTGTGACCGAATCAGGAAACTACAAAGATACTGTAAACCTACCCAAGACTAACTTTGAGATGCGAGCAAACGCCATCAAGCGTGAGCCGGAAATCCAAAAATTTTGGGAAGATAATAAAATTTACGATCGCCTCTCTGAAAACAACCCAGGCGAATTATTTATACTCCATGATGGGCCTCCCTACGCTAATGGCTCACTTCATATTGGTCATGCCTTAAATAAAATTCTTAAAGATATTATTAATCGCTACCAACTGCTACAAGGACGTAAAGTCCGCTACATTCCTGGGTGGGATTGTCACGGTCTGCCCATTGAGTTGAAAGTTTTGCAAAACATGAAGTCAGCAGAACGGCAAAACTTAACGCCTTTGCAACTACGACAAAAAGCCAAAGAATATGCCCTCGCTGCGGTAGATGACCAGCGCCAAAGCTTTAAAAGCTACGGTGTTTGGGGTGATTGGGATCATCCTTATCTAACGCTGAAGCCGGAATATGAAGCGGCGCAAATTGGCGTGTTTGGTCAAATGTTCTTAAAAGGATACATCTATCGGGGTTTGAAGCCTGTTCACTGGAGTCCTAGCTCGAAAACTGCTTTGGCGGAAGCTGAGTTGGAATACCCGGAAGGTCATGTTTCTCGGAGTATTTATGTGGCGTTTCCTGTTATCAGTCTTGGGGAAGGAGTGAAATCACTGCTGGGGGAATATTTGCCGGATTTGGGTGTGGCTGTGTGGACGACTACGCCTTGGACGATTCCGGGGAATTTGGCGGTGGCGGTGAATGGGGAGTTGGATTATGCGGTGGTGGAAATCTCACGCAAAGACGCAAAGGCGGAAAGTGATTTCAAGTATTTGATTGTGGCGGCGGAGTTGGTGGAGAGGTTGGCTGCGACTTTGGGTGTTGAGTTAGCGGTGAAAGCTACGGTTAAGGGGAGCGATTTAGAACATAGTACATATCGTCATCCTTTGTTTGACCGGGAAAGTCCGGTGGTTGTGGGTGGTGATTATATTACAACTGAGTCGGGCACTGGGTTGGTACATACTGCTCCGGGTCATGGTCAAGAAGACTACATTGTTGGTCAGCGCTATGGTTTGCCTATCCTTGCACCAGTGGATGATAACGGGAATTTTACCGCAGAGGCGGGAGAGTTTGCTGGGTTGAATGTGCTGGGTGATGGGAATCAGGCGGTGATTGATGCGTTGGCGGCGGCTGGTTCTTTGTTGAAGGAAGAACCTTATCAGCATAAGTATCCTTATGATTGGCGGACGAAAAAGCCGACGATTTTCCGCGCCACTGAACAATGGTTTGCTTCGGTGGAGGGATTTAGGGAAGAAGCGCTCAAGGCGATCGCCACTGTAAAATGGATTCCAGCCCAAGGTGAAAATCGCATCACGCCAATGGTGGCGGAACGTTCTGATTGGTGTATCTCCCGTCAACGTGCTTGGGGTGTACCTATTCCCGTTTTTTACGATGAAGCCACTGGGGAACCCCTGCTGAATGAGGAAATTATCAACCACGCCCAAGGAATTATCGCCCAAAATGGTTCTGATGCTTGGTGGGAACTTTCAGTTGAAGAGTTATTACCAGCATCCTATCGCCAAAACGGCAAGTCTTACCGCAAAGGTACAGACACAATGGATGTATGGTTTGATTCTGGCTCATCTTGGGCAGCTGTAGCCAAACAGCGTCCAGAGTTATGCTACCCCGTGAATATGTATTTGGAAGGTTCCGACCAACATCGCGGTTGGTTCCAATCAAGTTTGCTTACTAGTGTGGCGGTTAATGACTGTGCACCTTACCAAACTGTGCTGACTCACGGCTTTGCTTTAGACGAACAAGGCCGAAAAATGAGTAAGTCAGAAGGAAATGTGGTTGACCCAAATACAATCATTCAAGGCGGTAAAAATCAAAAAGTAGAACCGCCTTACGGTGCAGATGTTTTGAGATTGTGGGTATCATCGGTAGACTACTCCGGCGATGTCCGCATTGGTAAAAATATCATCAAGCAACTGAACGATGTCAGAGGCAAAATTCGCAATACAGCGCGATTTTTGTTGGGTAGTCTTGATGATTTCGACCCCGAAAAAAATGCAGTACCTTTCGACGAATTGCCAGAACTTGACCGCTATATGCTGCACCGCATTGTTGAGGTGTTTGAGGAAGTAACAGCAGCTTTTGAGAGTTTCCAATTCTTCCGCTTCTTCCAAACAGTGCAGAATTTCTGCGTGGTGGATTTATCTAACTTTTATTTGGACGTTGCCAAAGATAGACTGTACATCAGTGCGCCAAATGCTCTGCGCCGTCGTAGCTGTCAAACAGTGCTGAAGATAGCTTTAGAGAATTTAGCACGAGCGATCGCTCCAGTATTATGCCACACCGCCGAAGACATCTGGCAATATCTCCCCTACAAAACACCTTACAAATCAGTGTTTGAAGCTGGTTGGGTGCAGGTGGACAAAAAGTGGCGTAATCCAGAATTAGCCGAATCTTGGGAAACACTGCGAAAACTTCGCACTGATGTTAACAAGGTGTTAGAACAAGCCAGGATAGAAAAACTCATTGGTTCTTCCCTGGAAGCGAAAGCTTTGATTCATATCCCTGACAAACAGTTAGGCGATGCAATCAAAGCCTTTAACCCAGCTATCGGTAACGGTGTTGACGAACTGCGGTATTTATTGCTGACTTCCCAAGTGGAATTATTAGATTCTGCTGATGCACTGCAAGGATTAAAATATACAGCGCAGACGGAAGACTGGGTAATTGCAGTAGTGAATGCTGACGGGGAAAAGTGCGATCGCTGTTGGAACTACTCCACCCATGTGGGAGAATCAGCAGAACATCCGCTAATTTGCGAACGCTGTGTTGCAGCCTTAGCCGGAGAGTTTTAACAGACTAAAACTTAAAACTCTTGTGGGTGGGCATCTTGCCCGCCCAATTATGCAAATTAAAAGTACACAAACAACTTTGTACTTAAAACTTTTAATCCAAAATCGTTCGACTCAGTGTAGCCGTACTCCTACGGAGAAGCAAGCTACGCGTAGCGTTGCGCAGGAAAGTCCAAAATCTAAAATCCAAAATTATGCCAATTTGAAAAAAGAATACGACAGATATATACTCCCAAACCTTTGTTCTATCTGGCTTTCTTAATTTTGAATTTTGAATTGGTATTACTCAGTGGTTTTCGCGTTCTGACTGGATTTTTGCTCTGAATTTTTCAAACGCGTCGCCTAGTTTTTGCGGATGCGTAGACGCGTTTTCCCAGCGTCTCGTTCGCTCTTAGCGTCTCCTAGAGAAGAGAAGCGGCTTGTCGGCTGCCCGTGCTATCCAGAAGCGTCCATCAGGTCAGTTTGTGGAAATATTAACAGCAGCAGAAATTCTACCATTTTCGCTGCTGTGGCGATTGGCTAAAAAATTAATTCGTAATTAAAACATTGGCTTTGCACGATGTCTAAGACTCTTATGATAAAGCTACTAAGCCCTACTTCAACTAAAATATATTTATTTTATAAAATACATCTAGACTAAATTTCCCAGACATAATATTTTGGTGAATAAATCTTAACAAAATCAGTGAAAAATCTTCAAAATTTAGCCAATCTTGTTGAATAATTCGGTGATTTTACAGTTGAGGCTGCGGTTAATAGTACTGTAAATTTAAATGGTTGCTCAACAAGTACTATTACCTCTCTAGTATTTTACTGAATGCTCAAGATTAAAGAAAGTAAACTAATTAATCGATAGATATTGACAAATAATTTTTATCTGATAAATATATATCCTCATTATTTACAGACAAGAGCTTTTCAGTATCAGATAAATTTTGCTAAAAAGTAAATATTAATAATTTAGAGTTAAGTTTTAATAAAACTTAATCATTAATCATCAGTTATATAAAAAAATATTTTTAATAGATAGTTTTTTAATACAACATATATGAATTTAAGTTTTAGTTTCTTCAATAAGTTACCCCTACTGGCCTCTTCACTAAAAGAATTAACACAGCACTATAAAATACATGATTATAGCCAACAAATTTGTGGAAGCGACTACATATTTGAGCGAGTAAATGAAGGAACGATAGGCTACATGACTGGAGTAGGCAACGGCATTAAAGCTAGCGATCGCATTATTTTACGAAAAGGTAGTGAATCTTATCAATACCAAATTGAGGAAATTGATTACTACTCTTATCCGTCTGATATGTGGATAGCTTTACTCAAGCAAGTACTTTAATGAGTATAGTCCTACTCAATCACTTCTCAATAAAGGCATCCATAAGTTTTTTCAGAAGTTGAGGCTCTGAACTTTTGAAGTTTTATTTCCATTTTTCTTACTTGTGAATTCTCAATTCAGCTATACCTATTCCAAATTAAGCAAAAAATGAGCTACTAAAGTATTCCTTTCGTAGGATAACAAGTAAATATGCAACAGATTTGGGTTCTCTTTATCAAGGTGCATTACTGAACCATCAACTGCTAAGTGATGATGATCTATCCACCGTTCCTGCGAATCTAGTAACACGCTGAAAAAGGGGCTAACATCTGGATGATTTTTGGTTAACTCTTCGTAGCTTTGATAAAAAGGAGGTATCCCAATTCCCATTGGCATGTATAAGCCTTTAGGATACTCTTTTACAGGTAATTGAGGAAGCTTTTTCAGATTAACACCACTGATGAATAATTTATTTTGTTCGCCATTTTTAGTGTCTGTGAATACTAATTCAATTTCCTGTAAATTTGACTCAACACCAATCGGTTTAATGTTGCGCAAAATGGCTTTATCAAATTTGCCGATTCTCCAGTATTGATTTCCCCAAGGCTTATTTTGATCGTAGAATCCTGGCGGACGGAAACTTGCAAATTTAATTTCATTTTGATTATTGTAGAAATCTCTCCAACTTGTGATATTGGTTGCTAGGGTAGTTCTTACTTTTCTACTTTGTTCTCCCGCCAAAATTATCCTTTCATCTAATGGAAATTGAGTAGCTACTTCTTTTTGATCGATGACATTTCTCAGAAGATTGGTCTTGACTATTGTACCGGCTGGATCTTGCCAGTGTTCTAATCTCCACCAGTGCCGCCAATAAGAAATATTATTAATCTTTTCAAAAGCATTTTTATAATGTCCCATTGGAAAGGTAAACCAACTTTGATAATAAAGTGTTTTATTATTATCTTCTTTATTAAACAGCAAAATTTCCCAATATCCAGCATTTAAGCAATTGTTAGCTAAAGCCACCTCGACAATATTTTGCTTTTCAAAACTATCACCTCCAACAATTTCGATATTTGGTGAATTTACCGGAAAACTAATTTGTTGTCTATTCCATTCCCTGTCTGTAAAAGCTATTACTTCTAAACCCTCATCTTTTTTAACCCATGCAGGCGCTTTGGGGACTAATAACTCTAAATCAATATTTTTAATAACTATTTTTGCTGTTTTATTGTCTGTTGGCTCCAACACAAAATCAAAATGTGTGTCATCTTTTTTGATTATTGTTAATTTTCTGTTAGAATATCTTTGAAAGTTTTTACCTAAGGGAGCGGGATTTATGGGATAATCGGCATTAGATAATTCTTTTAATTTTACAGTCATCTTATCCTCAAAGTCATATCTGGATTTAAACCATAAACTGGTCAATCCTAACAAACCAAGGCTGAGAATGAGGGTACTAAATAAAATCTGTTTCTTTGTAATTCTAAATTTATTTTTGCCAAATACGGGAAAGCTTGCATCTTTATCTGTCGCCGAAGTATTTTTCATCAGACAATTCCTCTATATGAAAAGCCTGATTAATAGCATACAGTTCTCTCAAACTGATGTCTCGTTTATCTTGGCGAAATTTACATTAATCAAAAATTAAAGGTGCGTTAGCCTACTGCATAACACACCCTCCAAGATTCGATAATTTATCAAACAACAATATTGGCGTCAGTCGTCTGAATTTTGCTTCATATTTCTCCACCAACCACTACATCTTGAATTCGTAGACTTGGGCCACCACAACCCACTGATAAGCCGTTTTGCCCTCCCTTGCCACAACCGCCAGATTCATCCCAATAAAAGTCATCACCAATTGCTTCAATATCCGCTAAAGTTTGAAATACATTTCCCGAAAGTGTGACATCGCGTACAGGTTCAGCAATTTTGCCGTTTCTAATCATCCACGCTTCCCCGGCACTGAAGGTAAACATTTCGCCGTTCGTCATTCCACCCAACCAATTGCGGGCATAAACTCCTTCTTTAATATCAGTGAATAAGTCTTTGACTGGTGTTTTACCCCGTTCAATCCAGGTGTTTGTCATCCGCACAATGGGAGTAAAGTGATAATTGAGGCAACGGGCATTACCCGTAGGAGTTTCGTCTAATTTGCCTGCGGTTTCGCGAGAATGCAAACGTCCAACCAAAACTCCATCTTTAATTAGTTGAGTAGTAGTGGCAGGGGTGCCTTCATCGTCGTAAAAATAACTACCGCGATGTCCTTCTGGGGCGGCACCATCAAAAATTTGCAGTTCTTCTGGGCCAAACCGTCGTCCAATGGTCATGACTTCCAGTAAATCTGGGTTTTCATAAGCCATATCAGCTTCGGAAAGGTGTCCGAAGGCTTCATGGACAAACAAACCAGTAAGAATTGGGTCAATGACTACGGTGTAGGTATTGCCTTTTACTGATGGCAGAGATAAAGCTGCGATCGCTCTTTGAGCTGCACTTTGGACTTGTTCATCTAAATTAGTTAAATCTTCGTAGGCTTTGCGAGAACCAGTGGTTTCTCTGCCAGTTTGTACAGTTTCGCCATTCTTGGCGGTGGCAGCAAACCGCATTTCCATATCCACCCAAGATTGCTCAATGAAAGTGCCTTCAGAAGTGGCGATGATTACTCTTTGGGCGCTGTCTCCATAGCGCACCGAGGTAGTGGTAATCCGCCGATCGACATTTTTGAGCAATTCCGTATAGCGATCGCATAATTGTTTTTTCTCGGAAAGTGAGATTTTTCGAGGATCGGTGCCGATGAGGGGCAGATTGCATACTACTTGCACTGGGTCAATGGGTGCGAGTAAAGTTTCTTCATCACCAACCATCCGCGCCGCAGCGATCGCTTCTTCGATACGATCCTTAATTGTCGAAAGCTGGTTAAAGCAACTCAACCCCCATCCACCTTTATAACAAGCGCGAATATGTCCACCAATCGAGATACCTTCACTCAGGGTTTCTACCTTGTCGCCACGCAACAAGATATCAGTCCCTTCTGCTTCTTCGAGGCGAATCATCAGATAATCTACACGCTCTGAGTAACGGGCGATGAGATCGGAAAGCAAATTTTGTGCGTCAGCAAGTGTAGTCGGCATTTCCAGGTAGTAATAATGACGAACTGCATTTATTCTGCAATTATTTGGGGATTTCTGCTAGTCTTTGTACATAAATGTAGTAGCTGTAGGGTGAGTTATGCATAGGCTAACGTACCATCAAGAATTTAAGGTGCGTTGCCCTCCACGACAACACACCCTACATCTACCTACCCAAATACTGAAGCTAGTTGCTCTGTGTCCTTAATTAATTATTAATTAATGACTGATTGTCCTAATTAATTACAAATTACGAATTAGTTAATACTTAGTTAATACTAAGACAAAAAATATCCTGTTGCTTTCTCAACGTATTTTACAACTTTTTCATAGGATTCAGGATTACTCACAGGGTTGATAATGATGGGAATAGTGCCATCTGGCAACCAAAAAGTTATCCTACCGTTTGGTTCATGACAAAAGGAACTGATGCAATCAAGATTGATTACATATTCATTTTTTTCGTAAATAATTTTCACCCAATAGGCGTGATTTAATTCCAATTCGGTAACGCATTCGAGATAATCGAGAACCTTTTGATAGTCTTCCAGATTATTTTGTGGGTTAATTACTATGGGAATGGCACTATCTGGTAACCAAAAAGTAACCCTGCCATTTCGTTCGTAACAAAAAGCATGGACACGCTCAAAATTTACTACATATTCTTTCCTCTCGTAAAGGATTTTCACCCAGTACGTCACAACATCTCCTCAAGTCCGAAATTTACGAATGATGCACCCTGTATGCCAAATGTACCCAAGCCCTAAGTTAATGTTGCTATGCGTCTATTCAAAATCTAAAAAATTAATTTTGAGTCGCACCTTTGGTGCGCTGAAAGCGCAACTTTAATTTTGAATTGTTATGACACCTCCAATGGTGTTGGTGTACCAGAAGTTGAGAGCGAAATTGCCGCTTGAATGAACCCTTTAAATAAGGGATGAGGAGTACTGGGACGCGATTGAAATTCTGGATGAAATTGGCAAGCAAGAAAGAATGGATGCTTGGGTAACTCCACAATTTCAACTAAACGTCCATCAGGAGAAGTACCACTAATCACATAGCCAGACTTTAACAACAAATCGCGGTAAGTATTGTTGAACTCATAGCGATGTCGATGTCGTTCATAAATCACGTCTTCTTGATAGAGCTTAAAAGCTAGAGTATCAGGGAGAACACGACAAGGATATAGTCCCAAGCGCATTGTACCCCCTAAATCTACAACTTCTTGTTGTTCTGGTAATAAATTAATTACTGGGTCAGTTGTATAAGCGTCAAATTCGGCACTATTAGCGTCTGTTAATCCCCCTACGTTCCTTGCCCATTCAATTACAGAACATTGCATTCCCAGGCATAAACCCAAGAAGGGAATTTGGCGATTTCGAGCATATTTAATGGCGGCAATTTTGCCATCCACTCCCCTTAGTCCAAAACCGCCTGGGACAACTATGCCGTCAACACCCTCAAGATGAGTTTCGGCTGATTCAGTTTCCAAAATTTCTGAGTTCACCCAACGCAGGCGCAGTTTACCATAGGTGGAGATTGCAGCATGGTTGAGTGCTTCGACCACAGACAAGTAAGCATCACTTAACTGCACATATTTACCGACAATGGCAATTTCTACTTCGTGTTTGGGACTATGTAACCGTTTTACCAGGGTTTGCCACTGGGTTAAATCTGGTGTACGCTGTTCCATTTGCAGCAAGTCCAGCACTTGTTCTGCCATTCCTTCCCACTCTAGATTCAGCGGTACTTCATAAATACTTTTGGCATCTTGGGAGGTGATGACACATTCTTCAGGCACATCACAAAATCCCGACAATTTTTGCTTTAATTTTGTGGGTAGGGGGCGATCGCTGCGACAAACTAAAATATCTGGTTGAATGCCAATAGATCTCAGTTCTTTGACTGAATGCTGTGTTGGCTTAGTTTTCATCTCACCAGCAGAAGCAATCCACGGCACCAGCGTCACGTGCATGTACAAGACATTCTGGCGTCCCACCTCTTTGCGGAACTGACGAATTGCTTCCAAAAACGGCAGCGATTCGATATCTCCTACCGTACCGCCGATTTCTGTAATCACTACAGATGGATTTGTACTTTTAGCAACTCGCAGAATTCGCTCTTTAATTTCATTAGTGATATGAGGAATCACCTGTACTGTGCCGCCTTCATAGTCTCCGCGCCGCTCTTTATTGATGACTGCCTGGTAAATTGAGCCAGTAGTCACGCTGTTTAATCGCGACATTGAAGTATCGGTAAAGCGTTCGTAATGTCCCAAGTCTAAATCTGTCTCCGCGCCATCCTGGGTAACGAACACTTCCCCATGCTGAAACGGACTCATCGTCCCAGGATCTATATTGATATAAGGGTCAAGTTTGAGAATCGACACCGAATATTCCCGCGACTTGAGCAAACGCCCCAGACTTGCTGCTACAATGCCTTTGCCAATACTGGAGACTACGCCTCCAGTTACAAAGATAAACTTAGTCATAGTAGTTTGAATTTCTAACAACTTCTAAAAATACATCCCGTCATTGTGCCATAGTGACTGTGGTCAAATCTTCCGCGATCTTGCTGTGAAAAACCTCTTAGGATTAGTAATATTAGGCTGTATTCTCACCTCCTCCGTAGCCTTGGCAGAGCCATCTCTTCTAGTCGTTTTTCCCCAGACCAACTACCAAACAAGTGCCCAAAAAATCTTTTTTCTGGGCACAGCACCTCCCGATGGACAAGTTTCGATCAATGGTAAGCCAATTACCCGCAGCAAAGCTGGTCATTTTTCTCCGAGTTTACCCTTGCAGTTGGGAGAGAATCTGTTTACTGTGCGTCACCGAGATCAAGAACTCCAGATTAAAGTGACAAGGCTTGCTACTGTGGCTGAACTTCCACAGGGGTTGGCCTTTGCAAAAGATTCCCTCACTCCCGTCGCTGACATTGCCAAACTACCGGGAGAACTTATTTGTTTTAGCGCGATCGCACCCCCTAACGCCAGTGTATCTGTCCACTTGGCTAATCAAACTGTTACCCTTTTGCCCCAACCCCAGCAAGCCCAACTACCAACTAATTTGGCAGCATTGACGGGGCAAAATCAGCCTCATGGCCAGTCTAGCGTAGGCAGCTACAAAGGTTGCACCACAGTGGCAACTGCTAGTGAGCTGGGACAACCCCAGTTTCAACTGACGCTCAACGGCAAGACCATAACTCAACCAGGAAATGGTAAAATTCAAATCCTCTCCAAAGCAGAGTTACCAGTTGCTGAGGTGACGGTAGATGCAGGTGTAGCACGGACTGGCCCCAGTACCGATTATTCTCGACTCACACCATTGCCCAAAGGCACACGAGCAACGGTTACAGGTAAGGAAGGTGAATGGTTGCGCCTAGACTATGGAGCTTGGATTAATAGTCAGGAAACCCGCACTTTACCCGGTGCAGTTCCGCCACAAACAATAATTCGCAGTGTCGGATACCGTCAACTCCCTGGTGCTACAGAGATGGTTTTCCCCTTACAAGTCCCCGTACCTGTGAGCGTCCAACAGAGCGATCGCGCTTTTACTCTCACTCTCTACAATACTACTGCCCAAACGGACATTATTCGTCTGGACGATGACCCCCTAATTTCTCGCCTAGATTGGCAACAGGAGACACCAGAACGAGTAAAATACACCTTTAACCTCAAAAAAGCTCAACAGTGGGGATATAAGCTGAGATACGACGGTACAACCCTGGTTTTGGCTTTGCGTCATCCGCCTGAAATCGGGAACACAAGACGAAAGCCTTTAGCTAATCTCAAGATTGTACTAGATCCAGGGCATGGAGGTAAAGAATCTGGTGCCAGTGGGCCAACTGGATATTTAGAAAAAGATGTCAATTTGGTAGTTTCCAAGTTGTTGCGGGATGAGTTGGTGAAGCGAGGGGCGACGGTGGTGATGACGCGGGAAGATGACAAGGAAGTTTCTTTAGTAGAACGTCAGACAATTATTAGTCAAGAAGAACCAGCGATCGCTATTTCCATACATTACAACTCTCTGCCGGATAATGGCGATGCCGAAAACACCAAGGGTGTTGGCACCTTCTGGTATCATCCCCAAGCTCATAACCTAGCTGTCTTTATGCAGAAATATCTAGTTAAAGAGTTAGACAGAAATTCTTATGGTGTGTTTTGGGATAACCTAGCGTTGACACGTCCGCAGGCGGCGCCATCGGTGTTGTTGGAGTTGGGTTTTATGAGCAATCCCGACGAATTTGAGTGGGTAGTGGATGCACAACAACAGAAGAAATTAGCAAATGCCATCGCTCAGGGCATTACTGAATGGTTTAGGAGCGTTAATTGAGACTCCGCTTGGGGCTTCTCCAGTCAGTTTCTCTTTAGTTGAACTTCTTCTTGATTTTCCTCTCCCTAAAGTAACAAAAAAGGGATAAAACACAGGACTGTGGGGCATCCCGTTCTCAAGAAAGTTAGGGAAATGTCCAACCCGTTGGGGGGAGTATGTCATGATTTCCTTCAAAAAGCTTTACCAGTGGTAACGCAATCTGAGAAGATCGGAATGTATCTTTTGTCAGGTATTAGTTAGTTCTTTTTTGACAATCGTTCACTTGTATGGATCAAAAAACCACTAGCTTTGGAAAAGTAACTAACAATAAACAACAGTTGAACACTGACAAAAAATCATCATAAATACACATAAAGGAAACAAAAGATATGGATGAAACCTCAGAACTAACAACAAAAGATGTAACCACTCAAGACATAGCAGAAGTCATTGCAGAACTTGAGCAATATCGAGAACGCCTAGTTCAAGAAACTACAGAAACAGCAAAACGCGCTAAGTTGATGAGGGTAAGCATCATGGCAAAATTGGAGCCTGAGCTTGCCAAAATTGATGCTGCGCTCCAAGAACTGCGTAATCAGCAAGCCACTCTCAGCGGAAGTAACTAGTACAACAAGGCAAAAGGTAACAAGCTTTAATTACTCAGTTTTAAATTGCTTAAAACTGTAAAAACTCTTTACCATTCCCCACTCCCTACTCCTCACTCCCCATTCCCTAATTCACATGGTCAACTTTGAAACTCTGTCCGGGGAAAATCCAATTCAGCTATCCCATGCCGAAACTGATGCTTTACTTGCAGCAGTCAGTGAGCAATTAAATCTAAATACCTTCAACCCTGATGACCAAAAAATCCTCAAGCAGATGATTGAGAGTATGGGAGACTCACGGGGTATGGTACGTTTGAGTTTTGCAGAGGCATTAGGTAAAGTTGGTAAGCCTGTAACTCCTTTATTATTGGAAGCCGTGGCAAATCACCCAAATCCAGTTGTACGGCGAGCTAGCACTAAAACTTTGACACTGATTGCTGACCCGATCGCAGTTCCCACCTTGGTAAACGCTCTCCTAAATGATGAAGATACCGTGGTCAAAGGTTCGTCAGTAGGGGCGCTGGCTAAGATTGGTGAGGCTGCTGTGCCGGCATTGTTGAAAATTTTAGCTTCATCCGAATATCCAGAAAGTGCCAAAGGATATGCAGTATGGGCGTTGGCATTTATTGGAGCACAGGCAAAAGAACATTTATATCGAGAAATTAACTCTGACTCCCCAGAAGTGCGGGCAGCAGTGGTAGGAGCGATCGCTAAAATCGCAGAAGAACGCACAGAGGCAGAAGCATTTCAAATCTTGATTAACGCCCTCACCGATATATCCCCAATTGTGCGTTGCGAAGCGGCGGTAGCCTTGGGCAGCTTAGCTCATCAAGCAGCGATTCCCAACCTCATTGAGTTATTGCATCATCCCGATTGGGAAACTCGAAAAGCAGCCGCTTTGGCATTGATGAAAATTGGTGATGGCATTGCTTTAGAACCTCTGCAAACCGCATTGGCCCAAGAACAGGAAGCAGGAGTTCAAGCGGTGATTAAATTAGCAATTTCTCAAATTGAAAGAGATTAGGAATTGACGCAACCACGGGTTATAGGCGTCGGATTCATGCGATCGCCATTGATTGTCTCATCAAAATTTACCTACCCATTCTCGAAAGCTTTAAGCCAATTTCGTCGTTTGTCTGCACAGCGAGGAGTTAAACGTGGTGCGATCGCTATCGCTCATTGAATTTTAGTGATTCCCTACAAAAAGTAATATACCTCCCAAATACTGCTCGCTTTGTGCATTTTCAACTATTAGGTTTGGGGAAAACGTTAAAGGTTTTTCCTTTCCCCCTTTCCCTTAATCGTCAAGTATTGCCTCTCTCCCTACTCCTTTTTTCAAGCTAGGTCTATAGCAAATCAATCAAGTTTTGAAAAACTTATTTTCAGTATATATGCGGTTTATTTTTAAACAAAAGTCTTTATTATGACATTAAGTGCCAAAGTCAGACTTACTAGTAAGACATCATAAAAAACAACCAAACTCAAAATGCAAAGTTATATACAGTGCGGCTTGATGGCAGTGTGACCTGTTATCAGCGGGCGATTCCTTTGGGTATTGTTCCTGATACAGGTTTGTTTATTGGTGACCAATTTACTTTAGACAAAAGTGACCGCTACTACCTCTGGATTTAGTTTTGTGTAACCTTTTTTATGCAACTAAGTCTAAAAAATGACATCATTTCGCCCAACAAATTTGAAGTTTTATTTATGCTAGCCACCTCCAGCACTACTGCCCCACAAGAGAATAACTTAATTGAGTGTAACGCTGACCAGGGATTTATCTCTTGGCTGAGTCAAGCAGGAGGTTCAGTTGCCATCACCACCTACCAAGCCGGGAAACTAGCACTAGTGGGCTGGAATGGGCAACAGATTACCATGCTGTTACGCCAATTTTCCAAACCAATGGGGTTAACAGTTCATGGTTCCCGTTTAGCACTGGCTACCCATCACGAAGTCTATTTATTAGCCAATGCCCCAACATTAGCTTATGAGTACTTAGAAGACCAGCCCGGACGCTACGATGCCCTTTACCTGCCCCGGATGACATACTTCACAGGCGACCTGAACATTCATGATCTGGAATTTGGTAGGGAAGGGCTGTGGATTGTCAATACCCGCTTTTCGTGTCTTTCTGCCTTGAGTCCAGATTTTAGCTTTGTACCGCGCTGGCATCCTAAGTTTATTTCTGAAGTAGTGCCAGAAGACCGGTGCCACCTTAATGGCTTAGCGATGGTAGATGGCAAACCTAAATACGTGACTGCCCTGGGTGCAACAGATACCGTCGGGGGATGGCGGTCGGGTAAAGCCAACGGTGGGGTTGTGGTGGAAGTAGAGAGCAATGAAATTATTGTAGATGGACTATCAATGCCCCATTCTCCGATTTGGCATGACGGATTTTTGTGGTTACTCAATTCTGGTGCCGGGGAAGTATGGTGCATTCATCCGGAATCAGGAGACAAACAGGTAGTGTGTGTACTGCCTGGATTTCTGCGGGGGTTGTGCTGCGTCGGGTATTACGCCTTGGTTGGACTATGCCAGATTCGAGAACGGCATATTTTTGGAGGGTTGCCCATTACCCAACGGTTTGAGCAGTTGCTGTGTGGCGTGGCAGTCGTAGATTTGCGGAATGGGCAGCAGGTAGGGATGTTGAAGTTCACCACAGGCTGTCAAGAACTATATGATGTGCAGTTTCTTGCTGGTGTACAGCGCCCGATGGTTTTGAATTCAGAACGAAAAGAAATCCGCCAAGCATTTACCGCACCAGAATTGAACTACTGGTTGCGACCAAGTGCGGTGATTCCTAATGACTAAGGAAATCTGTTTAATCAGAACGTAATTGTTGAAATCAAATTTTTAATTTTTTCAGAGGTTTTTTCATGACTGAATTCCAAGTCAATACTTACACCAATAACAATCAAATCAACCCTACAGTAGCGATGGATGCGGATGGGGATTTTGTCATTACCTGGACTAGCAAAAGTCAGGATGGGTCTTTTGATGGAATATATGCCCAACGCTATAACAGTGCTGGAGTGGCACAAGGGGGCGAATTTAAAGTTAATAGTAACAACAACTTCAATAAATCTAACCCTACAATAGCGATGGATAATGACGGGGATTTTGTCATTTCCTGGGCTAGCGATGGTCAGGATGGATCTTACGATGGAGTATATGCCCAACGCTACAACAGTTCTGGAGTTGCACAAGGGGTCGAATTTAAAGTTAATACCAGCACTGCTAACAGCGAAAATAACCCCACAGTAGCGATGGATGCAGATGGGGATTTTGTCATTTCTTGGGCTAGCGTAGTTAAGTACGATCAAAGCTCGACTGATAATGGGATATATGCCCAACGCTACAACAGTGCTGGGGTGGCACAAGGGAGCGAATTTAAAGTCACTACCACCAACAAAAGCCAAAATAACCCCGCAGTAGCGATAGATGCAGATGGGGACTTTGTGATTTCTTGGGCTAGCGTTGGTCAAGACGGATCTGGTAGTGGAATATATGCCCAACGCTACAACAGTGCCGGAGTGGCACAAGGGGGCGAATTTCAGGTCAATAACTACTTCGCCGACGAGCAAATTAATCCCACAGTGGCTATTGATGCCAATGGGAACTTTGTGATTGCCTGGCAAAGTTTTGGTCAAGATGGGTCTGACAATGGGATATATGCTCGACGCTACAACAGTTCTGGGCAGGCACAAGGCGGCGAATTTAGGGTCAATACCTACATCAATGGCGGTCAAAGTAATCCCACCATAGCGATGGATGCAAGTGGGAACTTTATTATTTCGTGGCAAAGTTCTGGTCAAGATGGGTCTGACAATGGGATATATGCCCAACGCTACAACAGTTCTGGGGTAGCTCAAGGAAGCGAATTTAAGGTCAATACTTACACCACCAATAACCAACTTAACCCCACGATAGCGCTGGATGACAACGGGAACTTTTTAATTGCTTGGAATAGCTCTGGTCAGGACGGATCTGATGATGGAATATATGCAGAACACTACAGAAACAGTGGTGCTCCCCCAACAATTACCTCTGGTTCTGCTTCTGCTTTGGCATATACCGAGAACACCACTATAGCGATCAATTCAGGCATCGCTGTCGCTGATACAGACTCCCCCAACCTAGTTAGTGCCACTGTCAGCATTAGTAGTGGTTTTGTCTCTGGTCAAGATATCCTTGCGTTCACCAACCAAAATGGGATTACCGGCAGCTACAACAGCAGCACAGGTGTCTTAACCTTAACTGGCACTTCCACGGTTGCTAATTATCAAACTGCACTGCGTTCCATTACTTATAGCAACAGCAGCGAAAACCCCACTACTACACCTCGTACCATCAGCTTTCTAGTTAATGATGGGACTGCTAATAGTAGCGCCGCTACCCGCAATATTAATATCACGGCGGTGAATGATGCACCCGTTACTACAGGCACAAACTCTGCTTTGGCATATACCGAGAACGCCACTACAGGCATCGACTCAGGCATTACCATCAGCGATGTAGACTCCGCCAACTTGGTTAGTGCCACTGTCAGCGTTAGCAGTGGTTTCGTCTCTGGTCAAGACATTCTCGCCTTCACTAACCAAAATGGAATTACCGGCAGCTACAACAGCAGCACAGGTATCTTAACCTTAACTGGCAGTGCCACCGTTGCTGATTATCAAACTGCACTGCGTTCCATTACTTATACCAACAGCAGCGACAACCCCACTACAACACCTCGTATCATCAGCTTTGTTGTTAATGATGGGGGTACTAATAGTAACGCTGCTACCCGCAATATAAATATTACAGCAGTTAACGATAACCCAGTTGTTGCCAACCCAATCGCTGACCAAGCAACGACAATAGACACCGCCTTCAACTTTGCCCTACCAGCAAACACCTTCACTGATCTAGATGCTGGAAACCTCACTTACACAGCCACCTTGGCAAATGGTGACTCACTCCCTGGCTGGTTGACCTTTAATGGTACGACCTTTAGTGGGACTCCCACAACTAATAACGTTGGTAGCCTCAACATCAAAGTTATCGCTAGTGATGGAACAGCATCTATCGACGATGTTTTTATACTGACAGTGACCGATCCCAATAATCCAGTCTTTAATGTGATTAATGGTACTTCATCTGCGGATAAAATATCTGGTACACAGATGAAAGATTTGATCTCCGGATTGCTGGGCAATGATAGCCTTATAGGACTAGGTGATAATGACACCCTTGATGGGGGTGATGGCAATGATACCTTAGATGGTGGTATAGGAGCTGACAGTCTGATTGGTGGTAAAGGCAATGATACTTATACTGTAGACAGCCTCAGCGATTCGATTACTGAAGGTTTAAATGCAGGTACAGATTTAGTCAAGTCTTCTGTGACTTGGGTGTTGGGAGCTAATCTAGAGAACTTGACTTTGATCGGAACCGAGGCAATCAATGGTACTGGTAACAGCTTGAAGAATGTCCTCACTGGAAATAATGCCGCTAACTTCTTGAAAGGAGAAGATGGCAACGATAAACTGATTGGTAATGCAGGCAATGATACCTTGTTAGGCGGTGCAGGCAATGACACCTTAGATGGTGGAGTTGGTGATGATAGCCTTGATGGTGGAGCAGGGGATGACACTTATATGGTAGACAGTCCCGGCGATACCATTACTGAAGGCTTAAATGCAGGCAAAGATTTAGTCAAGTCTTCTGTAAGTTTTGTGTTAGCAGTTAACCTGGAAAACTTGACCTTGACTGCAAGCACAGCAATCAATGGTACTGGTAACAACCTGAATAACATCCTTATCGGAAGTACTGCCGCTAACACTTTGAATGGTCTTGATGGCAATGATAGCCTGATTGGTGGTACAGGGAATGACACTTTAGTTGGCGGTGCAGGTAATGACACCTTAGATGGTGGAGCCGGTAATGATAGTCTTGATGGTGGAGCAGGAGATGACATTTACACCGTGGACAGCCCCAGCGATACAGTTACTGAAGGCTTAAATGCAGGTATAGATTTAGTCAAGTCTTCTGTAAGTTTTGTGTTGGGAGACAACTTGGAAAACTTGACTTTGACTGGAAGCAAGGTCATCAATGGTACTGGCAACAGCCTCAATAACATCATCACAGGAAATGGTGGTGCTAATACTTTGAGTGGAGAAAATGGCAATGATACTCTGATTGGTGGTTCCGGCAATGACACCTTGTTAGGTGGTGCAGGTGACGATGAATTGGATGGAGGTGCAGGTGATGATAGTCTTGATGGTGGAGTCGGCAATGACACTTACACCGTAAACAGCCTCAGCGATAGTATTAGCGAAGGCTCAAATGCAGGCACAGATTTAGTTAAGTCTTCCCTTACTTGGGTGTTGGGAAATAACCTAGAAAACTTGACTTTGACTGGAAGCTCAGCAATCAATGGTACTGGCAACAGCGTCAATAACATTCTGACGGGAAATACTGGTGCTAACATCTTGAGTGGAGAAGATGGTAATGATAGCCTCTTTGGTGATGCAGGCATTGACACCTTGTTGGGTGGTGCAGGTGACGATGTACTGACTGGTGGAACTGGTAAAGATGTGCTAACTGGTGGAAGTGGGCGAGATAGTTTATATCTGACTGAGACCCGCACTGGCGGCTTTGATACTATTACTGATTTTACTGTTGGAGATGATACTATCTTCATTTCTAAGGCGGAATTTGCACTGACTCAATCTGTGAATACTACGTTGGATTCGAGCATATTCCGACTTGGCACTAGTGCGACAGCGGCAGGCGATCGCTTCATCTACGATCAAACTACGGGTAACCTATTCTTTGATAAAGATGGAGTTGGTAGTGGAGCAAAAGTTCAAATCGCCCAGTTCTCGAATCAGGCGATGCTTACTAATGCAAATATTACTGTGATTGCCTAACGGCAACTAAGCACTAAGCATTGGTAAATTAGCCAGTCAGATTGAAGCGCTTTAAGATACAAGGTTGGGTTTCGTTGTTGCGAAACCCAACCTTATAAATTCAGAGCCGATGATTTATTTTTTGGTAGTCCCTGAGTAGAACTGGCTATTAGCCAACTCTATAAACCTGTCTTTTCAGCGATTACAAAGCACCTGATTTAATTAGTGCCAGGCTGGGTTGGAATAAGCTGTTGTTGCGTTGGGACTGGCGTAGTTTCCAAACTAGGGCTTGAATCGGTAGGTAATAGAGTCGGTGGTGTAGATGAAGAAACCCCGATAATGCTGCTGTCACTGCCATCGATACAAGTATCTAAAGCCTGGTTAGGAGGAAGCTCGATTTTACTAAGCAAACCAACTACACACTGACCAAAGCGCACGGGTAACAAACTGCGACCACAGTAATTTAAGGCTACTGGATTAATTGCTTCCTTGGTTATTGAACTGACGCCGACTACACAGGTAGCTAACTCTTCAGGACGCCTAGCTCTCCCACAGTAAGAAAGGGCGTCTACGGCTGCAATTTCAGTTTGCTTGTCAATTTTAACGACGCAAGCGCCAAAATCCCTGGGACGTAGTGCATTGGCACACCCTTGTGATGCTGCTTCTGGCGTTATACCGGCCTTCAAGAGACCATCTGCACAAACACTGTAATCATTCCTGTAGGAGGCAGCGATCGCCATATCAGGTAAAATCGTTGTCAACAATCCAGTTATTGCCAAAACTGGTACTGCTAAAATCCCAAAGGTAGAACTGCCTTGTTTGTTCTGACCTCTGCTAACCGCTTTTTTGCTCTTTAACATTGCCATTCTCCAAACACCCAAAGTAATGCTAACTCAAATATCTGAAAAATCCTCAGTAATCAAGCATAATTCAGGATTCAGAACTCACAATTGAGTGGTCACAATCGTTTTGGGTTGAGCATTCAAGCTAGCAAGATCTAGAAAGGATTGATTATCCTATAAATTGTGTTAATATGGGGAATTGTGTTAATATTATGATTCTTTGAAAAAGATACCAGATTTCAAGGAAACTGAAGTACCCAACCTCAGTCTCGTAGCCAAGCAAAAAGCTTGTTTTACTCTTGAATTCTGGCTTGTGAATTCAGAAGTCATAATTCTGACTCTTGACTTCTGGCTTCTGAAGTCTACTCTAAGTAGGTAACGTAAAAAGTATTTCAGAATAATAATACTGCGTAAACCAATCTAACGATTGAGTAGCCTACGAAACCAAATAAACACAAAAAACTAATTGGCAAGAGTACGATACGGCACATCGGAATTCACGCTTGGGGAGAGGATGCCTCTACTTTGGTAAGATACGTCAAACCAACGCAAGCACCTTCGGAGAACCAAGAATCTCCTGATTTTTAATCAGCGGAGTGTCAAAATAGAATGTTTGGGTAAAGTTTAAACAGGATTAGATTAAGGAAACTCATGTCCCGATATAGAGGGCCACGCCTCAGAATTATACGTCGCTTGGGCGACCTGCCTGGATTAACTCGTAAAAGCGCCAGACGTGCTTATCCGCCAGGTCAACATGGTCAGAACCGCAAGAAGCGTTCTGAGTATGCCATCCGTCTAGAAGAAAAGCAAAAGCTCCGCTTTAACTACGGTTTGACGGAAAAGCAACTGCTACGCTACGTGCGGAAAGCCAGACGTGTTACTGGTTCTACCGGACAAGTGTTGCTGCAATTGCTAGAAATGCGTTTGGATAATACCGTTTTTCGCCTGGGTCTAGCTCCAACGATTCCAGCGGCTCGCCAACTGGTTAATCACGGTCACATTACTGTTAACGGCCGTGTAGTTAATATTGCCAGCTATCAATGCCGTCCTGGTGAAGTGATTGCTGTCAGAGACCGGGAACAATCACGCAAGTTGGTGGAAAATAACTTGCAATATCCTGGTTTGGCTAACCTCCCCAGTCATCTGGAGTTTGACAAAAATAAGTTGGTTGGTAAAGTCAACGGTGTTATTGAGCGGGAATGGGTGGCACTACAAGTTAACGAACTACTTGTGGTGGAATACTACTCACGACAAGCGTAATAGTCATTTGTCCTTAGTCATTTGTCCTTAGTCATTTACAAAGGACAAATGACAAATGACCAATAACTAACCGCCAATTTGCGACATAGTACGGGTGTATGCACCCTTGATACCAGAGTCGCGTGCCTTAAAGTTGATTTCTGGCTTGATTCCCAGTAAACGTCTCACCTGCTCTTGTAGTTGAGCAGTACTAGTACCGGAACGCAGGGCAGTTTTCAGGTCAAGTTGACCAGTTTCATTCAATAAACACGGACGCAGCCAACCATCAGCACTCAGGCGCATCCGGTTGCAACGATCGCAAAAACATTCCGACATCTGACTAATAAATCCCAGGGTTCCCTTCGCCCCAGGAATTTTAAACACATCAGCAGGTCCGGCACCACGAACCTGGGATTCTGTCAAGCCCCAACGTTCCCGGATGCTTTGGCGTAAATCGGCTGAAGATACCCAACCGCGATCGCCAAACAAATTTAAATTGCCGATGGGCATAAATTCAATAAATCTCACATGCCACTGTCTATTTATTGTCAGGGCAGCTAAATCTAAAACTTCGCTATCGTTAACGCCAGGAATGACTACCACGTTCAGCTTCAGTGGGTCAAATCCCACTTCATAGGCAACTTGAATACCATCCCAAACTTGTTGCCAACGAGAACGACCGCGATTACCGATAATTTGGTCAAAAGTATCGGGGTCGAGAGAATCGAGACTAATATTAATGCGTCGCAGACCTGCATCGTAGAGGTCTTGTGCCATCGAGGCAAGCAAAAACCCGTTGGTGGTCATTGACAAATCTTGAGTTTGGGGGAAAGAGGCGATCGCACTTACTAAATCTACTACGCGGGGACGTAATAATGGTTCACCACCAGTCAAACGAAAGCGGCTAAAACCAAGAGGAATAAATACCTCTTGTACCAAGGTGAGCAGTTCTTCATCACTCAACAGCTGTTGCTTGAGAATATAGTCCAGTTCTACTCCCTCTGGCATACAGTATTGACAACGGAAGTTGCAGCGATCGATTAAACTAATCCGGAGGTAGTCTACCTGGTTCATTGTTTTTATTTTTATTGTCTTGGAATAATTAAAAACACCACTGAGGTGGTTTACCCCCTTCTTCTATTTTGTTGTAATTGAAAATACCGTCTTATCCCTTAAGTTAGAATTCACAGATTGTGGCATAATAAGCCGGTCGCATATACTACTGGTTAGCCATCAATCGTGCAAGATACCGACTCCATCAACGACCTTGCTGCTGCTTTGCAACAGCCAGCAGATCTCACCTTTGAACTGCCCGATCCAGAAGATGAACAGATTCTAGAGTCAGATTTTCAACAGCAGCTGGAAATAGCTTGGCAGGTATGCGATCGCTTCGATCTGCAAACTGAAATCTGGCGGGGGCGAATTTTACGCGCCATCCGCGACAGAGAAAAAATTGGTGG
Source organism: Nostoc sp. CCY 9925 (assembly GCF_963920935.1). Taxonomy (NCBI): domain Bacteria; kingdom Bacillati; phylum Cyanobacteriota; class Cyanophyceae; order Nostocales; family Nostocaceae; genus Nostoc; species Nostoc sp. CCY 9925. The sequence goes on from NZ_CAWUDO010000018.1 coordinate 23,819, forward strand.
TGATGGACGCGGTACGGGTTTTCTCAGATGGCTAAAAGAGCGGGAAATCAGCAAAAGTCAAGCTTATGCCTGGATTCAACTGGCTAATAGTGCTGATACCCTTTTAGAAGAAGGCAAACTAGACCCCAGCGCAGTGAATAACTTTAGCAAACGGGCATTTGTCGAAACCTCCAAAGCCGTCCCAGAAGTACAACACATGGTGAGTGAAGCCGCCCAAAAAGGCGATCGCATTACCAGACGGGAAGTGCGACAACTCACCGATGAATGGACAGCCATGTCCTCAGAATTACTACCCGAACCAGTCAGAGCAAAAGCCGCAGATAATACGCTTCCGCCGCGCTACATTGCCCCTCTGGTAAAGGAAATGGAAAAACTGCCAGAATCGCACCAAAAGTTTATCCAAAAGGAAATAGCTGCCAATCCTGATGTAGATACCTTAAAACAGGTAACTACAGAAGCGCGTAATTTAGCAAAATACCTCAAAGGGGCTGCTCAAGTCCAGGCCCTAGCGCAGGAAAATATTGATATCGAAACGGCTTTAGAAGAAGCGCAAAGAGTAGGCTGTTTGAGTATTGCTGCCGATCTAGTCAATCAAGCGTCTCAAATCGAACAAACCATCGCCAAACTGTATATGACTTGGAAACGTATCGGCAATTTGGCAGATAGATTATATGTAGATACTGGCGCAAGTACACCTAACTTGCGATCGCTCCTCAGTTGTTTAGAACCTCTGGGTGGCGAAATCATGGAATTGCAACTGAGTGGCACCACAGAACACACTGTACGTTTGCAAATTCAGGAGACGAATTAGAAATGGGGCATCCCTTCGGCTTCGCTCAGGGCAAGTGGGCATGGGGGATGATGGGGTGATGAACGTAGTTTCACCCCACCTCCTTATCTCCTCATCTCCCCCGCCAGCCCTCGACCGCTCTGCTAGGATGCCATTCTCTTTTTTATTTCCTCTATTAATTGTTCTGTAGTCTTGACTACTACACGTCCAGGCTTTGACCTAACAATTTCCATATAGTGCTGAAATGCATCTTCATCGTCAGGGTGTCCAATCACGTATTTTCTCAGTTCTGCTTCGCTAAGGCTTAAATAGTCATTCATTCTATTATTTTCTCCCCATTACTAAGAATTTCTACTTGGATAGATTCACCAATCAAAATTACGATTCGGTTACTTCTCTCATCAAATCTCACCAGGGTTATGTCACGAAATAAATTGCTAATGCGAACGCAAAAATCAAAAAATGCTTCGAGTTGCTCGACGGTAGGTTTCATTAGTTATTGTTCACTTTCCGGTTTTTGCTTACTTAGGTGCTAACTTGGTTGAAAAATAAGTTTGAAACCCTTGTTAGGCTAGCATAACAGCCATTATTTTCTGCTTTTTGGGTTAGATGACTGAAATTAAGGCTATAAGCACCTGTAAGCCTTGATGTCTTAGCCACTTCAAAGCTGATGCCGTGTTTGTTGAGATTTAAACTAATTTTTTAGTTATCCCATTCAAATTCTAGATTCATGCCCCGATCTGAGGCTACTTGAAATGAAATTACAAGCTGTGGGGAAGGACGAGGAATTGCGTAGGCGTAGCCAGGTTTAGGCATCGCGCATATCCCCAAAGTTAGGAGAATTTAATGTCGATCCAGAGAATTTTTAACTTCTCTCAAATTCTAATTAGCAGCGCAAGATGCAGCTGTAAGCGATGAATTATGGGGCGTTGCAGTTGGTACTTGAGCAACCAGAACCACGTTACCATTAGCATCCGTTACCCATCCTTGGGCTTCGACAATTTCACTAGGTTCGTTGACAGAATTCACTTTTTGTGATTTTGTATTCTGCTGCTTTTTAACAACTACTCTATTGTTCATCCCGTCAGCACGATTATCACTTTCTGGATTCAGTGTTATCCAATCTGCCAGGATTGCATCAGCCATCAAAGGCTGTGTGGGATCGGGTGTTGTTCCTCCACGTCCAATGTTATTAAATGAACTCCTGGCCATTTTTGCACCAGAACCACAACCAGCAGCTATTTGCTGAGAAGGATCGACTAGATTTTGCGGCAATTCCACTAATCCCTTACTGGGGTCAACATCTGGTGAGTTGATTTCTACTGTGCCATCTAATAAAGGGTTAGGGTTTTGCTGAGAAAACGCCGTGATATCATTTGTTGGCAGGTTATTCGGGTTGATTTCGCCTGTTGGGTCAAGCCTCTCTACGTCTGCACGGGTGCGCGTCACAAATCCAAAGATGCCTTTAGTGGTGATTGTGATTTTGCCACCAGAGCCAGAGAAAGCGTTTGCAGTGATATCGCTATTTCCAAAGGGAGGGGCGACTATGAAGCCATTTGGTGCGTTGATTCTGATATTACCCCCATCTCCATTACCCCCTGCATTAGTGGAGATTTGGCTGTTGCGGCGCGTCAGTAATAAGTCGCGCACCTGTAGCGCAATGTTACCACCTTGGCCTGACTTACTATTAGATGTGAGTTTTCCTCTGGTGTCTAAAAGGATGGAGTGAGCAGTTATATTTAGATCGCCTGCTTGACCTAAATTGGGTGAAGCCCCTAAGTAGGGAAATGTGGATAATTCACTGTTCACAGCTATTACAGCCTGACCTTGGACTATTAATTTTCCTGTGGTGATTGTCACTTTCCCAGCATCTCCCAAACTGTTAGTCAAAGCAATCAAGCTGCTAGTACGACCATATTTTGAGGTTCCAAATAGTACTACAGACTCAGAAGCGTTCACAGTTAAATTTCCCCCTTCTCCTGTAGCTGGTAACAGTTTGAAGCCTTCATCACTGCGGACTAATAGTCCACTGGACTCTGTTGTTATGTTTGCTCCATCTTGGATAAGTAACCTTCTAGTATTTAGTGTCATATCACCAGCCTTTCCGGCTGCGCCAGTTGAAGTAGATAATATACTAGGTTGATCGATACTAGGAGAGGCAAAGGTACTAATTACCTCCACTGACTCAGAGGCGTTCACAGTCAAATTTCCTCCATTACCCTTGCCTGTAGTAGCAGTGGATACTTGTGCACCATCCCGAATGATTAATTTCCTAGCGGTAATTGTTAAGTTTTTGCCATCTCTCACACCCATAGTTTGGCTTCTTAAGCGCACACGAGAACCAATTAATTCCACAGAATCGCCCTGCACCTGAATACTGCCACCGCTATCTTTGCTACTACCGTCCACGATAGATGCAATTTCAGAACCGTCAACATTTCGCTGGATTAGTCGAATGTTCTGAAAATTCTGGACATCTTCATATCCCAACACCCAGCCTTGATTCGTTGGGTTGAGTTTGACTAGGCTATTACCAGCAACACTTCCTAGCTCAATTCGTCCCGACGCCGCTGTTAAATTTCCACCTTCCAGCGTTATCTCACCGCCTACAAGTGCCAGGGTTTTATCTGGCTGCACTTGTAAACCAACGGATTGATTAAAGACAGTAGTTGCACCATTTGGTCTTGCTTGAGATTGATTGCGGATGGGAGCCGCAGTAGTTCCGAATTGTAAGCCAGTGGGTACACTTACTGTTAGCAGGGGTGTAGTTTGGGGATCTGTGGCACTAAACTTTGTGCCATCGGCAAAGTTCAAACTACTTGCGGTACTCGCTACAAATGAACCGCCAATTTGTAAAGAAGCATTGTTACCAAAAATAATCCCGTTGGGATTAACTAGAAATAGGTTAGCTGTGCCGTCTGCTTTGAGGATGCCATCAATATTAGAAATAGACTTACCTGTGACACGGCTAATAATGTTTTGAATATCTGTAGGATTTTGAAACTGAGCGGTAATCCCTGTAGGTACAGAAAATTGCTCAAAACTGTGGAACAGATTGTTTCCTACTTTGGTTCCACCTTGAATAATTGTGATATTACCCTGTGGTGTAACCTGAGAATTATTAGGTAGGGTACTATCCTGGGTAATTTGGGCAATAGCTGAATTTCCGCAGAAAGCTATTACGCCATATACTGCAAATCCTAGACTTTTAAACCAGACCCACAGATTACTCATACTTGATATTGTACCGCTCTAAAAAAGCATTAATTACTAAACAATAGTGATGATAGCAGTACAACACTGTTCATTGATGTCAACTTAACGTAAAAGCGCAGTCTGACAAGTTATTGCTATTTACCTAAATTTACAAAGTTGCACACTTGTAAACAGTATTTAGTAGAGATAAAACAGTGTTATATCTCTACTAAAACTTGTGTTATATGTAATTACAAATGGCGTTATTACCTTTAATTTTAAGAAATTGAGATAATAGCAATTAAGTTGATAATACTGTTAAGGATTAGTACATATATAATCACCATTATACCAACCACAACTCTTTAGCTCTTTCTTTTTAGGTAGAATTACTTCTGCACAATCCTCAACACCCTTTTCTCCATTAGCATCATGTAATTCAGTTTTATGAAGGTCTATATTACTTTGCAACTCATGATAATTATCTTCTGATATATCATCATTTTGGCTTACATCACTTAATTCAGAGTTATTCAAGCTCTGATTAGTTTCCTTTTGAGTATCATCTGTTAACACTTGTGTGTTTTGAAAATTCATAATTTTTGCTCTTCTTGCAGATTGGTAGACGTGTTAATTTATGTTGTAATGTACTAATTTAACGTGACTTCGATTAGTACAGTTTGGCAATGAACGGAATTAAAGATACAGAGTCTAGACTGGTACGATCGCCTTAACTTTCTAAAGCTCTTGCGAACTCCCATAATTATGACTTCACCTTGACTAGTAATAATTACGCATTGTTTAACATAACTTCATATATTTTTCTTGGATTTCCTTAAAGCATTGATGAATCTGCTTGCTAACTGTTCTTGATGCAACAACTATAATTGATACCTCCTCTAATCTCTCGCTGAGTAAAAGAGTAGACAAAATAAGGTGTACGCCGATGTTTGTTGTATCGGTGTTGGAGATGATGAAACAAGCATCTCATCCATACATGAGTTTTAGTACAAGGAGCGATCGCTCCTTTCAACCTCATAACCAACAAGCGATCGCTTGTTTCAAAGCGATTTCATGTAGCATACATCTAAATTTCTAATCAGTTTTTTATTTTTTATCAGAGTTTATAAACTTTCGCTTTTGCACACAATTAATAAACGTTAGTCAACAAAGCCAATTTTTAATTAGCAGGACAAGATGCAGCTGTGAGCATCGAAGTATGAGGCATCCCAGTGGGTACTTCAGCAACCAAAACTACGTTACCATTGGCATCGAATATCCATCCTTGGGCTTCGACAATTTCACTAGGTTCGTTGACAGAATCCACTTTTTGTGATTCATCTATATTGCGCTGCACTTGAATATTTTTATTCTCGATTCCTTCAGCACGATTTTCAGTTTCTGGATTTAGTGTTATCCAATCTGCTAGCACTGCATCAGCTATCAACGGCTGTGTAGGATCGGCTAATGTTCCTCCGCGTCCAGTGTTAGTAAATGAACTCCTGGCTGCTATGCCACCAGAACCACAATCAGCAGCAATTTGCTCAGAAGCATCTACTAAATTTCTTGGTAGTTCCACTAATCCTTTACTGGGGTCTACATCTGGAGAGTTGATTTGTACTGTGCCACCTAATGAAGGATTTTGTTGAGAAAATGCCGTGATGTCACTTGTTTGTAGGTTATTTGGGTTTATTTCTTGTGCATCTAACGTTTCTACGTCTGCACGGGTGCGGGGGAGAAATCCAAAGATGTTTTTAGTGGCGATCGCAATCTTACCACCAGGCCCAGAGAAAGCATTGGCGGTGATATCGCTATTTCCAAAAATAGGAGCGACAACAAAGCCATTAGGTGCATTGATGGTGATGTTACCGCCAGTTTTATCACCCCCGGCGTTAGTCGATATTTGACTTCTACCGCGCATCAATAATACATCCCGCACCTGTAAGCTAATATTTCCGCCTTGACCTGATTCACTATTAGATGTGAGTTTTCCTTTATTGTCCAGCAAAATAGAGTTAGCAGTTATATCTAAATCCCCTGCTTTACCTAAATTTTTTGGATCTCCTCCCACATAAATGACATTCTTTCGAGCTTGGCTGTTGACAGTTATTGCAGCTCCATCTTTGATAATCAATTGCCCTGTTCTTACCGTTAAGTTTCCTCCATCTCCAGGGCCTTCAGTCCTGGAAAATAAGCCACTGACCCTAGAACCATTTGGGGAAGTTCCTATTAGTTCAATAGACTCAGAAGCGTTCACCGTCAAATTTCCTCCCTTTCCTGTAATTGGTGTAAATTCGTTAAGCTCAAATCTATAAATGCCTTCAGAACTTGTTGATATTCTTGCTCCTCCCTGAATACGCAACTTTCCAGTGTTGATTGTTATGTTGCCAGCATTTTGACTACCAAAAGTTTCAGTAAATAATCCGCTGGATACCATATCACTACCATCTGGCAACATAGAAACAGAGAAGCCGCCGAGCAGTTCTACTGAATCTGAGGCGTTGATGGTCAATTCCCCCGGTAATCCTGAGCGAGCATTGAAAATTGATACTTGCGCTCCATCTTTGGCAATGAACTTTTTAGTAGTGATATTTATAGTTCCAGAGTTTCCGGCCTTAAAAGTTCCAGTAGCTAAGAACGCATTTTTTCCAAGTTCCACAGATTCCGTAGCATTAACTTCTATATGTCCTCCCGTTTGCATTCCGAAATTAAAAGCAAAGATGTATGAACCGCCTACCAGCACACGTTTGCCTTGGAGGTAGATATTACCGCTACTTTCGCCACTGGTATCTACTGTAGAGAAAAATTTATTTGACTTGATGAATTCGATATTTTGAAAATTTTTAACCCCATCGTATCTAAATGCCCAAGCTTGATTTACTGAACTCACAGTGACCAAACTATAAGGAGCAACGCTTCCTAATTCAATTCTTCCTGCATTTGCAGTTAAATTTCCACCCTCTAGTGTTATGTCACCGCCAATCAGTGCTAACATTTTTCCTGGCTGCACCTGTAGACCAACAGCTTGCCCAATGCTGTTAGTTGCACCTTTTGGACTTGCTTGGGATTGATTGCGAATGGGAGCCGCAGTTGCTCCAAATTCTAAGCCAATGGGAGCGCTTACTGTCAGCAATGGTGCAGATTGAGGAGCTGTAGCACTAAATTTTGTACCATCAAAAAAATTTAAACTACTTGCCGTACTAGCTACAAATGAACCACCAATGTTTAAAGAAGCATTTCTACCAAAAATAATGCCGTTGGGATTAATTAAAAATAGGCTGGCAGTACCATTGGTTTTGATAATGCCATCGATATTAGAAATGGAATTGCCGGTGACTCGGCTGATAATATTGTGAGTATCTATTGGATTGTTAAAATACGCTGTAGTTCCTTCAGAGACAGAAAACTTGTCAAAGCTGTGGAACAAGTTTTTCCCACGAATTGCTCCTCCATCAATCTGCTCTATGGACTGACCATCAATTAACTTTGGTGTAACGATTGAACTTTCAACTCCAAGGGTGTCATCCTTTTGAATTTGGGCTAAAGCAAAACCCTCACAGTAAGTGAGTACTCCAGCAATTGCTAGAGTACTCACTATCCCTAATTCCCAGTACAAGCTGCTTCGATTTTGAGACATTATGAACTTGCGCTCAAAAAATCAGAGTCACTGACTAGGATAAACTTTTTACAAAAACTAAATTATTAAATTATTTAGCAGTTGCAACCTAACTGGCTACCAGTTGAAGGGCAAGGGATACACCACGCTTTTTTAACTAACACAATTTCTTCTTTTGGAGTTGTGGCTAATAACGCATTAGGTTGCTGTTCATCAACTGCATCATCAGATTTAAGTTGATTGGGGTCAAGATTAAACTGCCAATAAACTCTCAAAACTCTATCTTCTAATATGCCGTACTTTTCAAGTAGTGAGTTGAAGTCAGCGTTTTTTAGGGTTTCATCAAATTTTTCCTGAATCTCATTTTGTAACTGCTCTAATCTTTGAGGGTCTAAGATGGGTTGAGAACTCATGAGTGCTTGGGTTCCTGAATGGAATATGTATATTTATTGGTTCAGGTTGCCCTGTAAGAATTACGCACCCTGTAATAAAAGTTGACATTTTCTTGTGGATTTCCATTAAGTATTGCCATTGTCATGCGATGCAATGCCATTGTCAGTCGATGCAATGCCATTGTCACGCGATGCAATGCCATTGTCATGCGATGCATTGCCATTGTCACGCGATGCATTGCCATTGTCATGCGATGCAATGCCATTGTCATGCGATGCAATGCCATTGTCATACGATGCAATGCCATTGTCACGCGATACAATGCCATTGTTATGCGATGCAATGCCGTTGACATGATTGTGAGGCATTTTTGGCTGAAGACGCGATGAATCGCGTCTCTACAAGTTGTTTATTTGTCGGATTCTTTTTTGAAATTGGTATTAAACTCGACTCAAAGGGGGTTAGTCAATAGTCAACCTGCCTAATTCTTAATCCCTGTCGTGGCAATACCTTGAATAAACTGACGTTGACCAATCAAAAATAATACCATCACTGGAACTGTGGCTATTGTTACTGCTGCCATCATCAAAGGCCAATTATTCGTAAATTGCTCCTGAAATTCAGCTAACGCTAACTGCACCGTTCTTAATTCCGGCCGTGTGGTAAACACTAAAGGCTTAAACAAATCATTCCATTCGCCGATGAAGGTGAACAAAAACAGTGTTAATAACGCCGGACGAGCTAAAGGTAACATTACTCGCCACAAAATTTGGAGTCGGTTCGCCCCGTCTATAGCTGCGGCTTCTTCTAACTCCAAGGGAATTGTCTGGAAATATTGACGTAACAAGAAAATACCGAAACCGTTGACCGCAGTGGGTAAGATTAATGCCCCATAAGTATTTATCAGGTGTCCCCACTTCAACACCAAAAAAATCGGAATTACCAACAATTGAAAGGGAATCACCAAAGTTGCCAAGACAACCAACAGCAGTGCTTGGCGTCCCCGAAACTTCAGCCGTGCGAGGGCGTAACCAGCTAGAGCAGAAGTGAGAATCTGAAACGCTGTCACAGCGATCGCTACCAAGGTAGAATTAGCAAACGCCAGTAAAAATTTACCTTGCTGCCATGCAGCCTGGTAATTTGCTAAAGACCAGTTATTTTTGGATAAATCTTTCGCAGTTGCCATCGTCGGTGCAAAGGAGGTGAGAAAGACCACAAACAGCGGTAGTAGAACGATAAATGCTCCTAGCAGTAACACTACTAGGCTCAAAAAATCCCCAGATTTGAAATTCCACTTCGGTTTAGACATGAGTTGCAAAGCATTGCATTTGTTTCTCTAGTACTAGAGCATCGACCCCAGCAACAGCTAACCTATAAACATAGTTACTTGTTAAGTTAAATTAAACCACAATGATTATTACCCTGTGTTCATAGGGTAAATTGAATCCTGGTGTCAAATAATTCTTTCTTTACAGGAGAAAACATACCATGCAGCAGCTTGCAGACCAATTTCAGGAAATTGATTTTAAGAGTGAAAAATACAAAGACGCTTATAGCCGGATTAATGCCATTGTGATTGAAGGGGAACAAGAAGCCCATGAAAATTACATCCAACTAGCTCAACTGCTGCCAGATTCTGAAAAAGAATTGATTCGTCTATCCAAGATGGAAAGTCGCCACAAGAAAGGATTTGAAGCTTGTGGACGCAATTTACAAGTGACCCCAGATTTGCAATTTGCCAAGGAATTTTTCTCTGGATTACACCAAAACTTTCAAACAGCCGCCGCCCAAGGCAAAGTCGTCACTTGTTTATTGATTCAGTCTTTGATTATTGAATGTTTTGCGATCGCAGCATACAACATTTACATCCCCGTTGCTGATGAATTTGCCCGTAAAATCACTGAGGGAGTAGTCAAAGATGAATATAGCCATCTCAACTTTGGCGAAGTTTGGCTCAAAGAAAACTTTCCCCAATCTAAAGCTGAATTAGAAGAAGCAAATCGCCAGAACCTCCCACTTGTTTGGAAAATGCTCAACCAAGTAGCGGATGATGCAAAAACTTTAGCAATGGAAAAAGAAGCTTTAATAGAAGACTTTATGATTCAGTACGGTGAAGCATTAAGTAACATCGGGTTCAAAACTTTTGAGATTATGCGCTTGTCAGCCCACGGACTCACAGCCGCTTAAAAAAGTTAGGAGTGAGGAATAATTCAGTGAAGAATTAGTTAGAGTTACACTCCCAACTCCTAACTCTCAACTCCTAACTTTTGTACAGACGCGATTAATCGCGTCTCTACTGCTAACTCATAACTCCCAACTAATTCCACGCGCTCAAGACAGCACAAGGCTAATAATCATTACATGTTTGGTCTAATTGGACATCTGACTAGTTTAGAACACGCTCAAGCAGTAGCTCAAGAATTGGGATACCCAGAATATGCCGATCAAGGGCTAGACTTTTGGTGCAGCGCCCCGCCACAAATTGTTGATAATATCACTGTTACCAGTGTCACTGGACAGAAAATTGAAGGACGCTATGTAGAATCTTGCTTTTTGCCAGAGATGCTAGCTACTCGTCGCATCAAAGCAGCAACGCGTAAAGTGCTTAACGCTATGGCACACGCACAAAAACATGGCATTAATATTACGGCCTTAGGCGGATTTTCCTCGATTATTTTTGAAAATTTTAAGTTGGAACAGTTTAGCCAAGTCCGGAATATCAAACTAGAGTTTGAACGCTTCACTACAGGAAATACCCATACTGCCTATATTATTAGTCGGCAGGTAGAAGAAGCATCAAAACAGCTAGGAATTGAACTCTCAAAAGCAACAGTCGCTATATGTGGTGCAACAGGCGATATTGGCAGTGCAGTTACACGCTGGCTAGATGCGAAAACAGATGTCCAAGAACTTCTACTGATAGCCCGTGACCAAGAACGTCTCAAAGAATTACAAGGCGAACTGGGACGAGGAAAAATCATGAGTTTGACCGAAGCACTGCCCCAAGCTGATATTGTAGTTTGGGTTGCCAGTATGCCCAAAGGCGTGGAAATTGAACCTACTGTTTTAAAACAACCATGTTTGTTGATTGATGGTGGTTATCCTAAAAATTTAGCAACAAAAATTCAACATCCCGGTGTATACGTGTTAAATGGTGGGATTGTAGAGCATTCCCTGGATATTGACTGGAAAATTATGAAAATCGTCAATATGGACGTACCAGCACGCCAGTTGTTTGCTTGTTTTGCCGAATCGATGTTGTTGGAATTTGAGAAGTTGTACACGAACTTTTCATGGGGACGCAATCAGATTACCGTAGACAAAATGGAGCAGATTGGTCGGGTATCAGTGAAACATGGATTTAGACCGTTGTTGGTTTAGTCATTGGTCATTGGTCATTGGTCATTAGTCATAAGTCATTTGCTTTAGACAAAGGACAAATGACTAATAACAAAAAATAGATAATTCGTAACTCATAACTCCTACGATGGCAACTACTGAACGTAAACCGCTACTGTTGGATTTTGAAAAGCCTCTAGCTGAACTTGCAACCCGAATCGATCAAATTCGGCAACTTGCTGAAGAAAATGGCGTCGATGTTTCTGGTCAAATTCGTCAACTAGAAACACGGGCTATGCAGCTGCGTGAGGAAATTTTTAGTAGTTTATCCCCATCCCAGCGATTACAAGTTGCTCGTCATCCGCGCCGTCCTAGTACTCTCGATTACATTCAAGCAATTAGTGATGAATGGATGGAGTTGCATGGCGATCGCTGTGGCGGTGACGATCCAGCTTTAGTTGGTGGTGTCGGCCGTTTGAGTGGACAACCTGTGGTCATGTTGGGCCATCAAAAAGGTCGCGATACCAAGGACAATATTGCTCGTAACTTTGGTATGCCTTACCCTGGCGGCTACCGTAAAGCATTGCGGTTGATGGAACACGCCAACAAGTTTGGGATGCCGATTTTAACTTTTATCGACACGCCGGGAGCTTGGTCTGGGGTGGAAGCCGAACACCAAGGTCAAGGAGAAGCGATCGCTTACAACTTGCGGGAAATGTTTTGCCTAGATGTGCCAATTATCTGCACAGTCATTGGTGAAGGTGGTTCCGGTGGCGCACTCGGTATCGGTGTTGGCGATCGTCTACTGATGTTTGAACACTCAGTTTATACAGTTGCTACCCCCGAAGCCTGTGCCGCCATTTTGTGGAAAGATGCTGGCAAGGCTCCCCAAGCTGCCGTCGCTCTAAAAATTATTTCCCATGACCTGAAAAATTTAGGGATTATTGACCAGATTTTGCCAGAACCCATCGGTGGCGCTCATTCCGACCCTTTAAAAGCCGCTACCACTCTCAAGCAAGTGCTGTTGGAAAATTTGGAAGAACTCAACCGTTTAACTGCTTCAGAACGCCGACAACTGCGCTACGAAAAATTCCGCAAAATTGGTGTTTTTACTGAAGTTGCCCATTAATAGCAAGGCATAATGATTAATTAGCCGAGTAGCAATGCTATAATTGCCTATGGTGCTTAAAGATTTTTAACAATCTCATGAGCCATAGGCATTCGTATGTTTGGTAAATCTACTCAATTCAATTGAGTGGATTTTGTATTATTAAGTAATTTGGTTTGAGTCTACGGGGTAGTTCTCAGGTGATGATTTGTAGTCTTTACTGGGAAAACCCACAATACACCAACTATTGCACTGCATAATAGCAGTTGCTCTATGAAAATTATCGGATTTTTAGATTCCTTTAATCTATCAAAACTCAAAGATGAGAATAATTGGGTAGTGAAAGGCTTTGGGAATTGCCAAAAAATTGGGAGACACCATGAGTGCTGAGCAAAAACGACGCGCCTTGATTACAGGGGCAAGTAGTGGAATTGGGAAAGCAACAGCTTTAGCCTTTGCCAAGGCGGGAATAGATGTAGCCTTAGTCAGTCGTTCTTTGGATAAATTGGAGGCCCTCAGAGAAGCCCTAGAGCATACTGGGGTAGAAGCGAAAGCTTACGCTTTAGATTTAGGGCAAATCTCGCAAGTCAAAGAAAAGATCCAAGCGATCGCCCTTGACTTTGGTGACATAGATATTTTGGTAAACAATGCTGGCATAGGATATACAGGCAGCTTGAGTGAAACTCCCCTCTCAGATTGGCAGCAAGTAATTGACCTGAATCTCACCAGTGTGTTTCAGTGTATTACGGGGTTATTGCCATCAATGCGCGATCGGGGCAGAGGCACAATTATCAACGTCGCCTCTATTGCCGCCAAGCAAGCATTTCCCAACTGGGGAGCATACAACGTCAGCAAAGCCGGTTTGTTATCCCTATCTCAAACCTTGGCACAAGAAGAACGCGCCCACGGCATTCGTGTCACAACCATATGTCCTGGCGCAGTCAATACCGAAATTTGGGATACAGAAACAGTCAATGCCGATTTAGATCGTTCCAAAATGTTAACCCCAGAAACTGTAGCCCACTCAATTCTCCACACAGTTTTGTTACCACAACAGGCAGTTATCGATGAATTGACCATAATGCCCAGTGCAGGCGCACTTTAATTTGTCGTTTGTCCTTTGTTCTTTATCTAAAGCAAATGACCAATGACCAATGACCAATGACCAATGACCAAACCATAACCAAGACTCAATCATGACTATCGCTAGTTCCAACGGTTCCAATTACTCCCAATCGCCTTTAATTTCTGACTTAGCAGAAGCCATAACTCCAAGACCAGATCGCAATACTCACAATGGGCGACAAGCAGATTTGTTCCAGCCAAAAGAGGAACAGATGGAGCAGATGATGGACGCCGTGCGGACACTAATATTAGGCGTTGGAGAAGACCCAGAACGCGAAGGACTCCTGAAAACACCCAAACGAGTAGCCGAGGCAATGCGGTTTCTAACCAGCGGCTACAACCAATCTCTCGAAGAGCTCGTCAATGATGCGATCTTTGACGAAGGGCATAACGAGATGGTACTAGTCCGAGATATTAATTTCTTCAGTCTGTGCGAACATCACATGTTGCCATTTATGGGTAGAGCGCATGTTGCTTATATTCCTAATCAAAAAGTTGTGGGACTGAGTAAGCTAGCCCGGATTGTCGAGATGTACTCCCGCCGCTTGCAAGTACAGGAGAGACTAACCCGCCAAATTGCCGAGGCGATTCAGACCATTCTCGAACCTCAAGGCGTCGCCGTTGTCATGGAAGCTAGCCATATGTGCATGGTGATGCGCGGAGTCCAAAAACCAGGGTCTTGGACTGTTACTAGCGCAATGGTTGGTGTATTTCAAGAAGAACACAAAACCCGCGAAGAATTCTTTAACTTGATTCGCCACCAAGCAACGTTTATTTAGGGAAGGGGCATTGGGGAGCCACTGCGTTGGGCGGCTTTGCCGACTTGAAGCAAGTGGCGTCATGGGGCATTGGGCATAGGAGGTGTGGGAAGTGGGGGAGGTATGCGAGGATGGAGAAGAAAGAAATCTTTCTCCCCACACTTCCCCATCCCCCTCATCCCCCCACTCCCCACTCCCCACTTCCCAGTCGCTCAAACAAGAGTGCTACCTTATCTAAATCCTTATCTCCTGGTGCGCGTTCCACACCACTGGACAAATCAATGCCGCTAGGATTTACCTGACTCAAAGCTTGCACAATATTATCTGCTGTTAGTCCCCCAGCTAAAAACCAAGAGCGATTCGGACTAAATCGCTGTAACATTGTCCAATCTAAGGTTTTGCCTGTACCACCCAGTTGTTGAGGATGGTAGGCATCTAGTAGTAAGGTATCTACGTAATTTATATAATCAGCCGTTGTCTGAAGATGCTCAAAACTGCGAATCCTAAATGCTTTCAGGATTTCCGCATCGGGCAAAGCTTGACGTAATTGGTAGCAAAATTCTGGTAATTCATCACCGTGTAACTGGACCCCAGTTAACCCAGAATCAACAACTATTTGCTTGATTTCAGCAATGCTAGCGTTGGCAAAAACGCCAATTTTGTCAATATTTTCTGGTAATTGTGCGACTGCTGCTTGAATTTGTAATGTCGTAACGTAGCGAGGTGACGTGGGCACACAAATAAATCCTAGTGCCGTTGCGCCAAGAGAGGCGATCGCCATAGACTGCTCTGGTTGAGTGATACCGCAAATCTTAACGCGCATGAAAATTTCACAAATTTAAAATAATCAACAGAAAAGTCTAAACTATCTCAAAAACTTTTGCGCCTGCTAACTTTATAATCTTTTAGGTCTACATTAAGTTTTCCATTTAGGAGACAAAAGCTTGATTTCATCTAATTTACTAGCAGTAGCAGCATCTGTTCCTCCAACACCCGTGTGGAGTCCCACAGTAGGAATTATCATCAGTGTTAGTAGTTTAGTAGTTCTTTTGCTAAGTACTAGGATTGAAAAACCCCTAGTTGGCCCCAAGTTCCCTATATTGCCTGTAAGCATTCCAACATTCGTTGCTGCGATGGCTTTCGGTCATATCATTGGTGTTGGCATTGTTTTAGGACTAACTAACATCGGTCGTCTATAGGTTTGGAATTACAGAAGCCTTGCTTTTAACGTTGCATTAACAATTCCGGTTCTTTCTCTAAACAAGAGGAACGAGTGAGCATCACCCAGTCAGGCTGAGTTTAGTTGCTCTAACTGAGGATAGAGGTTGCGAACTACTCATGGTTGTCTACGGCTGAACCATGAGTAGTTTATTTGTCTATTCTAGAAATTAGAGCATTTGATAACTGAGCATCAATTCAGTAGACCTCTTGCAAAATTTCCTTTTGCAAGAGGCAGGGAAAAGGTTAAAGGGCAAAGGGAAAATCCCATCCCTTTCCCTGTTATCCCTTACGCTTTTCCCCACTTCTGCAAAAAGTGTAGTGATGCTTGGAATATATATTTACCAAAATTTACGAAATATTACGGTGTAGGAGCTATTAGAAATATCCAGTTTTAGGACAATATAATGCAAACAAATTGGAAAATTGGGTCTTTATTTGGAATTCCCCTGTTTTTAGACCCGCTGTGGTTCGTGATTTTAGGGTTGGCAACTCTGAATTTTGGGGTAGCTTACCAAGAATGGGGGAATGTTGTAGCCTGGAGTGCAGGAATAGTTATGGCACTGCTGCTATTTGCTTCCGTGTTGTTACATGAGTTGGGTCACAGCTTGGTAGCCCGATCGCAAGGCATTAAAGTTAACTCTATTACCCTGTTTTTGTTTGGTGGCATCGCTGCCATAGAAGAAGAATCTAAAACTCCAGCACAGGCGTTTCAAGTAGCGATCGCTGGCCCTTTGGTGAGTATCGTACTATTTTTCCTGCTCCGTTTAGTAGCCAGTGTTTTACCTGATACTAGTGCAGTTAGTATGATGGTGGGAGATTTGGCAAGAATTAACTTGGTATTGGCACTATTTAACATGATTCCTGGTTTGCCTCTAGATGGAGGACAAGTGTTAAAAGCAGCACTATGGCAAGTAACAGGTAATCGTTTCCAAGCTGTACACTGGGCTGCAAGAGCAGGACAAATTTTGGGTTATGGTGCGATCGCTTTAGGATTTGTCATAGATTTCTTGACTAGGGAATTAGTGCTTGGTTTGTGGGTCGCACTATTGGGTTGGTTTGCTGTCCGCAACGCTAACAGCTATGACAACGTGACCACACTGCAAGAAAGCTTATTAAAAGTCGTGGCGGCCGATGCCATGACCCGCGACTATCGAGTAGTTGATGCTGACCAGACATTGCGTTCCTTTGCCGATTTATACCTATTGGAAACTGCTCCTCTACAAGTTTATTTTGCTGCTTCTGATGGACGTTATCGGGGTTTGGTTGCCATTGACGATTTGCGTGTAATTGAAAGGAGTCAATGGGAAACCCAAACCGTACACAACATCGCGCACCCCTTGACAGAAATACCTAATGTTGCCGAATCCACACCTATAGCTGAGGTAATTAACAAACTAGAAAATCAGCAGTTATCTTGGATTACTGTACTTTCTCCTGCTGGTGCTGTAGCTGGTGTCATTGACCGGGGAGATATTGTCCGGGCGTTAGCGCAAAAATTAAATTTGCGGATCGCAGATGCTGAAATCAAGCGTATCAAACAAGAAGGTAGTTATCCCCCTGGGTTGCAACTTGGGTCAATAGCAAAATCCACTGAAAATTAAGCGTCATACCTTCGTCATAGTTTTGCAATGGATTTGTCAAAAACCTGTGTGATATTGAATTTGGTATTTGGTTACAAAATGCTTTTTTTGGGTTCGAGGTAGGGTCACCTACCTTTTTTTCTTGTCTTGAAAAAGGGCATGGGGCATGGAAAAGAAGATGGGGAGCAGAGGTGAAGGATAGCTGTTTTCCCTCTGCCCCTCGGCTCCTTTGCCCCTTATCTCCCCATGACGCCACTTGCTTCAAGTCGGCAAAGCCGCCCAACGCAGTGGCTCCCCAATGCCCTATGCCCCACTCCCCTCATATAATGTAAGTATGTGATATACTACGTCTCTCACTTACCCTGGTTTTATGGGACTGCCAATTGTTGCTATTATCGGACGCCCAAATGTGGGCAAATCTACCCTGGTTAATCGTCTCGCCGGGGAACAAACGGCGATTGTCCATGATGAACCGGGAGTGACACGTGATCGCACTTACATGGACGCTTACTGGAGCGATCGCGAGTTTTTAGTGGTAGACACTGGTGGTTTAGTGTTTAACGATGATACCGAATTTTTACCACTGATTCGCCAACAGGCAATGACAGCCCTCGCAGAAGCCAGTGCTGCGATTTTTGTAGTCGATGGTCAAACAGGCCCGACATCGGCAGACCAAGAAATCGCTACCTGGTTGCGCCAACAACCTGTACCCGTGCTATTAGCTGTCAATAAATGTGAATCTCCAGAACAAGGCGTAATCCAAGCTGCTGAATTTTGGGAATTGGGATTGGGCGAACCTTATGCCATCTCAGCCATTCATGGGAGTGGTACAGGAGACTTGCTTGATGAGTTAATTATTCACATACCCGCTGCTGGAGAAATCCCAGAAACTAACGAAATCAAAGTTGCAATTGTGGGACGCCCAAATGTGGGCAAATCTAGTTTACTCAATTCTTTTGTTGGTGAAGAAAGAGCAATTGTCAGCCCGATTTCCGGTACTACCCGAGATGCAATTGATACCGTGGTTGAACGGGACGGACAAACTTATCGCTTGATTGACACCGCCGGGATTCGCAAAAAGAAACAAATAGAATACGGCACAGAATTTTTTAGTATTAACCGAGCTTTCAAAGCAATTCGCCGCGCCGATGTGGTTTTATTAGTACTTGATGCCCTAGATGGGGTCACAGAGCAAGACCAAAAATTAGCTGGGCGGATTATCGATGAAGGTCGAGCTTGCATCATCGTGGTTAATAAGTGGGATGCTGTGGAGAAAGACTCTTACACCATCTACGACTACGAAAAAAGTCTGCAAGCACGGTTACATTTTACTGAATGGGCAGAAACAATCTTTGTCAGTGCCTTGTCAGGACAACGGGTAGACAAAATTCTAGATTTAGTGAAAACGGCGGCGGAATCACACAAACGCCGAGTCAGCACATCAGTTATTAACGAAGTATTAACAGATGCTGTGAGTTGGCATTCACCACCAGCATCTCGTGGCGGGCGTCAGGGCAAGATTTATTATGGTACGCAAGTGAGTACCCAACCGCCAACCATCGCCTTATTTGTCAACGATGCCAAACGGTTTAACGACAACTACCGCCGCTACATTGAGCGACAATTCCGGGAACAGCTAGGATTTAAAGGTAGCCCCATTCGTTTACTCTGGCGGAGTAAAAAAGTTCGTGATGTTGAAAGTGGTAGTGTTAATCGAGCAACACGCGTGTAATAATCGTCGCTTGTTATTAGTCATTTTTCCTTGACCTAATGACTAATGACTAATAACTAATGACTAATGACAAAACATGGATTTACTGCGATCGCTACCACTTGGACTTTATTTAGAACAACCCCAAACTTGGTTGCATAAAATCGATCCGCGAGTCAAGTTTGCTTGGTTGATGAGTTTCTTAACCAGCTATGTATTAGCCAACAACTATTGGCGGGTGCTGTTGGTGGTAATATTGATCCTTGCTACCTTATTTGCAAAAATTCCCCCACGAGTATGGCGGCAGCAAATGGGTTGGCTGTTAATGCTATCATTTTTTGTTCTAGCGATCGCAGCCATCAGTCCCGATGCAATGGGTGTAGATTATCAGCCACGCCTGCCAGCAAATGAACAAATATTAACTCAGCCAGCAAACTCCAATAATGTAGTTGAAGAACAAGCAAGCGATAAGCAAAAATACAGCTACGTGCTATTTCACAAAGGTCCAGTCAGAGTGACTCGCCGCTCTTTGGATTTGGGAGTTAGTCTGAGTTCGATTATATTTACCGTGATTTACAGTACCAACCTGTATTTACTGACAACTGCACCAGAAGAAATCACATCTGGCATAGAAAGCTTAATGCAACCCCTACGGCGTCTGAAGTTGCCTGTTACAGAAATTACTTTAACTTTAACTTTATCTTTACGCTTTATTCCTTTAGTTTTAGAAGAAGTACAAAACTTATTTCGTTCTGTAATGACAAGGGCAATTAATTGGAAAAAGTTGGGATTAAAAGGAGCATTTAAGGTTTGGATGACAGTGGCAGAGAGATTGTTAGATAATCTGCTCTTACGAGCTGAACAAATGGCGAATGCAATGATGGTGCGGGGTTTTACCAGTCCCAACGAACATAGAGTGCAGTGGCACGACTTACGATTAAAAACCCTTGACTGGTTTGCCATTGCAACTTTAGTCTTATTCTGGGGAATACGGCTAGCTGTAGGAACTAAAGTCTAATTTGCCACCCTTGAAAATAGAAAGTTTCTAATATAGTATGACCAAGGCTTGGTATTGGCGATCGCTACCCTTAGAAAAGCGCACAGGTTCCGAAGTTTTTGCTGCCTTGTTTCGCCCCAGTACCCTAATGGGAATTGCTACCTTACTGGAAAGTCCCTACCCAACGCCAATCGAACATCCCCAGCTCAGTCGATATTCTATATGTGCAGGTGCTCCTCGTCTAATCGATGGCGTTACACAAATGTGGACACCAGCACTAGGACAGGTTTTCCCCTTTCTAGAAAAATTGTTGCAGCAAACGGTGGAGGAGAATGAGGTAGAATTTTCTTCCTTATCTTCTCAATCTCCCTTATCTTCGCCATCTCACCTCCCTTTCAGCGGTGGTTGGTTGGGTTGGCTAGGCTACGATATTGCATGGGAAATTGAACAGCTACCCGCTAAAAAAATTGATCCCCTACCATTTCCTGTAGCTTTTTGGTACGAACCAGATTGTTTTGCCGTTTTAGATCACGCCGAACAAATTCTTTGGTTAGCAGCCAGCAATCTGAGTGGACTCAATGAATTAGAGGAAAAATTGCAGAACAGACCAAGCGATGAGGGAGATGAGGGACAAGCAGAGGAGCAGGGGGCAGGGGGCAGAGGGGAGGAGCTTCTCCCCTGCACCCTGCACCCTATACCCCTGCCTCTTCCCCATAACGCCACTTGCTCCACTTGGGGAAACCCCAAGACCGCAGTGGCTCCCCCATGCCCAATCCCCCATACCCCATCTCCTCCTCTTTTTTTGACATCCCAGGCAGATTATGAAACAGCTGTCAACCAGGCGAAAAAATATATTCAAGCTGGAGATATCTTTCAGACAAATCTTTCATTGCGATTTCAAGCTTCTACAGCGGCTTCTGGTTGGCAAATTTACCAAGCTTTGCAAAAAATCAATCCTTCTCCTTTTGCTAGCTATTGGCAAACGCCTTGGGGAGAAGTCATGAGTTGTTCGCCGGAGCGGTTGGTATTGTTGCAAAATCGACAAGCCGAAACCAGACCGATCGCCGGGACGCGATCGCGTGGCACAACCCCACAACAAGATATGCAACTGGCACAAGATTTACTCAGCAACACCAAAGAACGTGCTGAACACATCATGCTTGTGGATTTGGAACGCAATGATTTAGGGCGAGTTTGTGAGTGGGGGAGTGTTGTTGTAGACGAATTACTGACAATTGAGCGATATAGCCATGTGATGCATCTTGTCAGTAACATCAAAGGTACTTTAAAAGGCGATCGCACTACCACTGATTTGATTCGCGCCACCTTCCCAGGTGGCACAATTACAGGTTGTCCCAAAATCCGTTGCATGGAAATTATCGAAGAACTAGAACCTGTGCGACGCAGCTTATTCTACGGTTCCTGCGGCTATTTAGATTGGCGCGGCAATTTAGACTTAAATATCTTAATCCGCACCCTGCTACTAGCCCCTGTGGATGAAGCTGGACGAGATGGGGGAGCAGGGGGAGCAGGGGGAAAAATTAGTTCCTCATCCCCCTCATCCCCCCACCCTCCACTCAACATTGTCTGGGGACAAGTCGGCGCGGGAATTGTCGCAGACAGCGATCCTGAGAGAGAATGGTATGAATCTCTGCACAAAGCTCAAGCACAACTGGCAGCACTGAAAATGCTGAATAATCGACAAGGGAGTGGGGAGTAGGGAATGAGGCATTGGGATTGCTGAGCTGTGAGTGAGCAATTAAAAGTTATTCTCCCAGTCCCCAATCCCCATTCCCATCACTTATTTTGCTCCATTAGCCAACAGTTGTGGCAGTATGGAAAGAAGTTAGAAAATTGGCTGCTTGCACTTGGGAAGTTTATCGGGTGTTTTCCCTTGCTAAGCCAAGCTTTCAACAACTTCCGCCTCACTACCGCTAGCTTAATTTGCTCACTTAAAAACTAGATCAAGGTCTTCAAAACCACAGTTTCGCATTTTAAGAAAATATTCTGACGAATGTTGGTATTATCGTCTGAATGTTTGGAATGAACTGCGAAAGCATATACATATCCCCCACCTTGACTATTAAATGAATCCAGAAAACGCAGAAACTTACATAAATCATCCAACTTGGGGTTTACTTTACAAGATCTGTATGGTTGATGAGAGCCAGGATCTGTTCACGACACTTTATGCCCAGCGTTTATTTTTTTTGGTGGCAAATGACATTAAAGGTGTTAAGTTCCAGCCCATAGGACGCACCGAAGCTAGAATGATGTTGGAAAATCGCTTGCGTACTCTGCGTCGCAGTGGGCAATCTCAGGAGTACGATCAGCTTCAGAGTGTTTTCCAACGCACCTTCCAATGAGCAGTTCGATTTACGAACGTATTGTTACCATTCGCTCCTCGCTACCAACTTCAGTCAGATTGATTGCTGTTAGCAAGCAAGTTCCTGCTGAGGCGATTCGCTCTGCCTATACCGCAGGAATTCGTGATTTTGGGGAGAGTCGTATCCAAGAAGCCAGCATTAAACAAGCCCAGTTGCAAGACTTATCGGATATCACTTGGCACTTTATTGGACATTTGCAAACCAATAAAGCCAAAAAAGCCATTGAACAATTCCATTGGATTCACTCCGTAGATAATTTAAAGCTGGCAGTGCGCTTAGAACAGTTGGCGCAACAGCTAGGAGTGAGTCCCCAAGTTTGCTTGCAAGTGAAAATTCTTCCCGATCCCAACAAATCGGGTTGGAGTGTGCCAGAACTTTTGGCTGATTTACCCGCCCTCAATCAATGCAAAACTTTACAAATTCAAGGTTTGATGACAATTCCGCCTTCAGGACTAGATAATGCCGAAATTCTAAGTGTGTTTAATCGATGTCGCGAACTGGCAAAAGAAATCCAAGAGCAAAACTGGTCGCACATTAAAATGCAGCACTTGTCTATGGGTATGTCAGGCGACTACGAACTGGCAGTGCAAGCAGGCGCAACGATGGTACGATTAGGAACAATCTTGTTTGGCGATCGCCTTTAGCACGCTAGTTATCAGCCTTGTGGTGAAGTATTAATTAGAGATCAGGGTTTGATGACAACAATTTTGTAACAGACTGGTGCAATTGGAAACAAAGGATATAGTATTGACAAGAGCAATCGCCAAGTAAAATTCGGGTAAAAAGAACTTTCCTTCGGACAAACCTTAGGATATAATCTTGACTCATTATTATGTTTAGGCGATGACAGACCTTGCTAAAAGTGTCTGTTCATCGTCAAAGCCCGTAGTATAGGCTACAAGTAGCAATATATTTGCTGAAGTATCCACCTATGTAGCGATCGCAGATGGCTAAATAAATCCTAAGCCAAGTCAATACCGACTATTCGCACCAGGAGAGTACAACAATGAACAACATATTTTCCAAACTCAGAGACTTTGTAGGTCTAAATGAGCAAGTGGAATACGAGTATTACGAAGAAGAACCAGATACAGACAATAATTACCAAAATCTGTATCAGCAAGAAAATCCCCAGCCAGTACCACAAGAAGCCCCAGCAACTCAAAATCGACGTTGGCGGGAACCAGTGCCTACAATGGGAGAAGAGATAGCAGCAGGGTCAAAACCAATGGGGAATGTGATTGGTATGCCAGGAGCAATTAACGGAATTTCGGAAGTTTTAGTACTCGAACCACGCACCTTTGAAGAAATGCCCCAGGCCATTCAAGCGCTGCGAGAACGCAAGTCAGTGGTATTAAATCTGACAATCATGGACCCAGATCAAGCTCAGCGAGCAGTAGATTTTGTCGCAGGTGGTACTTACGCTCTAGATGGACATCAAGAGCGCATCGGTGAAAGTATCTTTTTGTTTACGCCAAGCTGTGTACAAGTTAGCACCCAAGGAGGGGTTCTTCATGAAGTACCTCAACCTCCAGCCCGTCCATCTCGTCCCACAGGTTCTACATCTACAAATCAAAATTGGGGCAACGAACCTAACCGGATGGCAGCACAATAAAGTTAAATTAGTCTTTTGTCCTTTGTCCCTTGTCCTTTGTTAGTTAACAATAAAACAATGAGCAATACTTCGGCTTCTCTATGAGACGCTAGACGAACCCTCAGTACAAGTGACTAATGACAAACGACTAATGACCAATGGCAAATGACTAATGACTATTAAATTTGGCTTAATTGGTGGTGGGGTAATGGGAGAATCGCTGTTATCCCGCCTTATCGCGCTAGGAATTTACCAATCCTCAGAAGTCATCGTTAGCGAACCGCTACCCTCACGCCAGGAATTTTTAAAGCAGCACTACAATGTTGTTGTAACTACTGATAGTAGCCAGGTTTTCACCCAAGCAAAAGAAGTTGTGTTTTTGGCAGTGAAACCACAGGTATTTAGTACTATCGCTCAAGAATTAGCAGATATTGATATTCTGAATATAGAACACCCACCGTTGATTATTTCTATCTTAGCGGGTGTACCTTTAAGTCAGTTAGAAGCTGCATTTGTGCAATTGCCAGTCATCAGAGCAATGCCCAACACCCCAGCAACGGTGGGAGCAGGAGTTACAGCAATTTGTTCGGGTGCATACACCAACCAGAAGCATCACCAAATAGCACATCAAGTTTTTTCTGCTGTGGGGGAAGTCGTAGAAGTACCAGAAGTGCTGATGGACGCAGTGACAGGGCTATCTGGTAGCGGTCCAGCTTACGTGGCGCTGTTGGTAGAAGCACTTGCTGATGGCGGAGTAGCCGCAGGTTTACCCAGAGTCATTGCCAATCAACTAGCCTTGCAAACAGTACTGGGAACAGCGAAACTGTTGCAGGAAACCAAAATGCACCCAGCAGAACTCAAAGATCGCGTTACTAGCCCCGGTGGTACGACAATCGCTGGGATTACCAAGCTAGAAAAGGCAGGATTTCGCTCAGCTTTAATTGAAGCAGTGAAAGCTGCCACAGAGCGATCGCAAGAGCTGGGAAAATAGGAACTGGGGACTAGTGATTGCTGACTGGGGACTGGGAGATGGGGAGAGAAGGGGACAAGGAGAATAATTCCTGTACAGACGGGATTAATCGCATCTGTACCTAACTCCTAACTCAGCACTCTGCAATGCCCAGTACCCAATCCCCAATCCCCAATCGCCATTCCCACTAACGAAGTTGACAAAAGACCCGTTAGTATAGTAAACAGTCTGGTTGCAAATGTGATTGAGTGAATTATCCCGCGCCGTCTCCTGAACTTGACCTGAGGTCGATATTTCCCTTTGAACTGGATCAGTTCCAGAAAGATGCGATCGCATCCCTCAATGCTGGACGTTCCGTAGTTGTGTGTGCGCCTACAGGTTCGGGCAAAACATTAGTAGGGGAATACGCCATTTATCGCGCCCTGTCGCGAGGAAAACGTGTGTTTTACACTACTCCCCTGAAGGCGCTGTCGAATCAAAAATTACGTGATTTTCGAGAAAAATTCGGGTTTGATCTGGTGGGACTGTTAACTGGAGATGCTTCCATTAACAGGGATGCACCGATTTTGGTGATGACCACAGAAATTTTCCGAAATATGCTCTATGGTACACCCATTGGGCAAGTCGGCATTTCATTAGTAGACGTTGACGCGGTGGTGCTAGATGAGTGCCACTACATGAACGATCGCCAACGCGGTACAGTTTGGGAAGAATCAATCATCTACTGTCCCCGTGAAGTTCAACTAGCAGCCCTTTCCGCCACGGTAGCTAATAGCGATCAACTCACCGACTGGCTAAATCGCGTCCACGGGCCAACAGACCTGATTTACTCCGATTTTCGCCCAGTACCTTTGGAATTTCATTTTTGCAATCCCAAAGGATTATTTCCCCTGCTCAATGACAGCAAAACCAAAATTAACCCCCGTCTAGCTAATCGGGGCAAAAGAAGACAAGGCGATCGGGGGAAAGCTGGTAGACCAGAGGCTCCCGGCATAATTTATACCTTGAGCCACTTGCAGCAACGGGATATGCTACCAGCTATTTACTTTATCTTCAGCCGCCGGGGATGTGATAAAGCAGTGGCAGAAGTGGGTGATTTATGGCTGGTAAATAATGAAGAGTCCCAAATTTTACGGGAACAAATTGATGAGTTTTTAAACCGTAATCCTGAGGCAGGACGTTCTGGACAAATCGCTCCCTTGTACCGAGGAATTGCCGCCCATCACGCTGGGATTTTACCTGCATGGAAAGCACTGGTAGAAGAACTATTTCAGCAAGGGCTGATTAAAGTCGTATTCGCTACTGAGACACTGGCGGCGGGAATTAATATGCCCGCCCGGACAACAGTAATTTCTACCCTTTCCAAGCGTACTGACACAGGACACCGCCTCCTGAACGCTTCCGAATTCCTGCAAATGGCGGGACGGGCAGGCCGCAGAGGGATGGATAAACAAGGTCATGTGGTGACAGTACAAACTCCCTTTGAAGGATCTAAAGAAGCGGCATATTTGGCCACATCCAAGCCAGATCCTCTAGTCAGCCAGTTTACGCCCAGTTACGGTATGGTACTCAATTTGCTGCAAACCCATACCTTAGAGCAAGCCAGGGAACTGATAGAACGCAGTTTTGGGCAGTACATGGCGACGTTGCATTTAAGGCCAGAATACGATGAGATTGCCGAACTGCAAGCACAGTTAGCCCAATTACACGAACAAATCGCCGCCGTTGATGAAAATGAACTGGCTGTTTATGAGAAATTGCGGCAACGTTTAAAAGTAGAACGCCAGATATTAAAAACCCTGCAAGAACAAGCCCAGTCAGATAGACAAGAACAATTGGCGATGATGTTGGGCTTTGCAGTCTCAGGAACTCTGTTGAGTCTCAAAGGTAAAAATATTCCAGTGTCTACACCTGTAACCGCAGTCTTAGTGGGAAAAACGCCTGGTTCTGGTGAAGATCCTTACTTGGTATGCTTGGGACACGATAATCGTTGGTATGTGGCAACTACAGGGGATGTAGTGGATTTGTATGCCGAACTGCCACGAGTTGAAGTGCCACCTGAGGTGCTACCACCAGCAGAAATGCCCTTGAAACCGGGACAGTCACTCCTTGGTGGTCAAGAAACATTTGCGATCGCCACTCAGATTCCCAATGCGGTAGAGTCTTTGTATATGGCACCAGAAGTAGCCGAACAACTCAGTCGTGTTACTGCCATCCAAGAGCAACTAGAAGCTCATCCCGTGCATCAATCAGGCAATGCGGGAACGATTTTCAAACGCCGGGCCCGCTATGTCGAACTAGAAGCCGAACTCGAAGAGTTACAAGGTACAGTAGAGCAACAGTCACAACGTCATTGGGAAGAGTTTGTTAATTTAATCGCAATTCTGCAACACTTTGGCGCATTGGATAACTTAGTGCCCACACAACTAGGGCAAATGGCTGCTGCCATCCGGGGTGAAAATGAATTGTGGCTGGGTTTAGTATTCGCTAGTGGTGAATTGGACAACTTAGATCCGCACCATTTAGCAGCAGCAGCAGCGGCTTTGGTGACAGAAACTCCCCGTCCAGATAGTAAGGTTAACTTTGACCTCAGTAATGAAGTCACAGAAGCCTTGGCAAAATTGCGCGGAATTCGCCGTCAAATGTTCCAACTACAACGGCGGTATAACGTAGCATTACCTATATGGTTGGAGTTTGAGTTAATTGCCCTAGTGGAACAATGGGCGTTAGGTATGGAGTGGATAGAACTGTGCAACAACACCACTTTGGATGAAGGCGACGTGGTGAGAATTTTACGGCGGACGTTGGATTTATTATCGCAGATACCCCATGTTCCCCATTTGCCAGACTCTTTCCAGCGTAATGCTTATCGAGCAATGCAACTGATTGATAGATTCCCTGTGAATGAAGTGGTTGAATGAAGAGGACACGGGGACGCGGGAACATAGTAACACCGAAAAATTAATTTCCGCATCCCCGCGTCTTCTTGCCTCTGGTTCTAATTAAAAATGCTTTTTTCGGTTTATATACTTTGATACCACATTAGGATAAGTAGTCTTGTTGGAAATTTGGCTGAACAGCTTTGTAATGAAGGCTTTTAATGCCAAATTGTTCGACTGAGGGTAGCCGTTCGCGTAGCGTTCCGCAGGAAAGTCCAAAATCTAAAATCCCAAATTGGTACACCTATGCAAGCTATCAGAATGTTGTTAACAGTTTACTAGGAGTTATTGCGATCGCCATCAATGCTTTTGAAGCTTAGTAAACCAAGTTTCCAGTACCACGCAACTGACGCAAGGAATTTATGCAATATGGACAGTCGCAGGCGAATAATTTAATTGCTGCATCGCTTTCCTCTTCAGTAAAGTTCAACATGGCAATATTCTCATCTGATATTGATGTGACAATTGTTGCAGAACGTTGTTGAGCGGTATACGGTTGCTTTCTCTCTGAATCTCGAATACATATGAAATCTTTTCCACCATGTGGGTTGGTAATACAGGTACGACCGTCTTGTGTGTGCATTAATCGCTGAGTAGCACTAGCATGAGCAGGATGAAATACTCCCAGGGTAGATATCAGCGAAGTGAAAATCGTCGAACTGGACAGCAAATTAAGTATTAGTTTTCTGTTCATGGGTTTCCCAATAAAATGTTTCTGAACGCTAAGGCTATCCGATTAATAGTTAGAGGTCAAGTGACCTTTTATCTATTTTTATCTATATAATCAAAAATTTATCAGATTTTTAACTCTCAAGTAATAAGAAACGGAGAGTAGGGAGTAGCATTTTTGCTCAGCACTTAGCACTTTCAAGTCAGAAGGTAAAAGCTGATGAAATCATCAGTTGGTATTTTATATTTAATCGCTATGTATATCTAGTTAATTTTGGATTTTATGATTTCCAGCTTTCGCACTTTTTCATTAGAAAATGCGTAATTTGATACTTAAAATGGGTATTACAAATAAGTGTTTGAGATGAAATAGGTTTGTAATGATGATTTTAGGCTTTAGAAAGATTGGTGCTGTGTGTGCTGTATTTTTATTAGTTAGCCTTAGCAGCTTTCACAAGTCAGCAGTAGCTAGTATCAACAATCAGTCCCAACTGATAGCACAAGGACAGACTAGAACCCAGTCACATCCAGTTTTTAAGTCTATTCTGCCCAAATTAAAGCAAAAAACTCAAATTAAGATTTTATTGCCGAAGTTTATTCCTGAGTCGGATGGGGAAAACCCAATTTACGCGATTATAGAAACTGCTAGCCAAAAGAAGTACGATATTTTACTCGGCTTTAGTCCCGACTGTAGTGGTGGAACTGCTTGCCGTTTAGGTGTGCTTTCTGCTGAAGCAGTAACTCGGAAAACACCACGCCTCAGTGGTAAAGCTGTGTCTTTAGCTAAGGGCATTACTGGCTATTTTGTGGATTTTAGTTGTGGTGCTAATTGTTCAGATGCTACCTTGACTTGGCGACAACAGGGTGTGCAATATACTGTGGGATTGAAAGCAGGCGATCGCACTTCTTTAGTGAAAATGGCTAATTCTGCGATTAATCCGTGAGTCGGTTTGGATGATATGGCAGGGAATAGGCAATAGGCAATAAGGGTGTAAGGGTTTCTTTCAACTACATCCATACACCCCTTGTCTGAACCCTCGATTCTCAACAATCAACAATCAACAGCCACCGCTGATATTTTTCACAACTCAAATAGAATTGCTATCTAAAAACCAATCAAGAGGTTTCCTCTAATGGGAAAATATCGCCGCGCAAGTATGACTCAAAGTATTTTTTAAAGTACTGAATACTCGTCATATTAGGTTCATCGCTTTCTGTCGGCGTGAATTCATAAATTGGGACTTTTTCTCTTACTAGTTTGACCAATTTAGGATCGAGTTTTTCAAAAGCATCTACTCTAAATATTGTGGTTTCAAATCTTAATTTTGCTGGATGAGCATATCCTAATTTCATCCAAGGCATCCAAGGACAATCTCTTGCCCATTTAGCAGGAGGAACTTCAGTTACATCGGGTCGGCAGGCATTTGATATAAAATATTCAACACCCTTAAACTTTTCTCCAGGGCAATAATCTGAATATTTACTATCTCCTGCTAAGGGATGCGGATATTCTAAAGGAATTTCCATTACAGAGGTGAGATATCCCTTCCCTTGAGGTATGATAAATTTTTTTGGTTTGACTGAGCCTTGGACGATTCTATTAGCTATATGTACTACTGGTACTGGTTGATTTGCTGTTGGCGATTGCCAAAAATGGAGAATTTCTTGAGTATTTGGGTCACAAAATAAGCCTAATTCTCTATTGATACGATATCCGACTTCACCATACTCAGAATCAGGTTTGATAAATACTTTTGTCGCATTCATCCCAATAATAGAGAACAATTTTTCTTTTGGTTTTTCCGGTGTCTCTTGCCACCAAATTTCTCCAGACCAATTGTAGTAAAGCTGTAATCCATGATTTTTTTTGTAAAAATCAAGATTATTAAGTTCGTAATCATCTAAATAATCACTCATATTTATTTTGGATTTTGGATTTTGGATTGAGAGTGTTGACTATTGGCTGTTGACTCAGGAGTTATTCTCCTTGTCCCCCCGTCTGTACGTCCCCAGTCCCTAGTACGATGGTAAACGTGATAATTCTTCTCAGCAATTAACAAATCAATGGATAAACGGTTTTTTAGCATTTTTGGGCTAACAGAAGAACAAGCGATCGCCATTATTGATACACCTTTAGAACAACTTGAAGACGCTTCTGATAAATACATTGCTGTTTCGCATTTGATTAATTACCCCACAGAACAATCGATCGCAGCTTTGGTGCGGGCGATTGAAACCAGTAACCCGACTGAGTTAGACCACCGCATTGTTCGACGTAAGGCTGTAGAAAGTCTGGGACGATTGCAAGCTGAATCAGCTTTACCTGTAATTCGCCAGTGCCTTAGGGATGACGATATTTATACTGTGGAAAATACTGTGTGGGCAATTGGGGAAATTGGGACTAAAGACCCAGAAATCTTGGAAGAAGTAGCACAGTTACTGGATAAACCAGGTCAAATTTATCGAGTAATTATTCATACTTTGGCTGATGCTAATTATCAGCCATCTTTGGAACGTATACGTAAATTTATTGAAGCAGAGGATGAACCTACTCGTAGTGCAGCGATCGCTACAGTTTGTCGGTTTACGGGTGACTATTCCCAAATAACTGAGGTAATCGCATTGTTGCAGAGTAGCAATGTGAATGCACGACGTGGTTGTATTCAAGATTTAATTGATTCGCGCTACTACAAAGCTATCCCAGAAATCGCCCGTTGTGCTGTATCTTTGGTGTTCCGATTGCGAGGATTGCGGATGCTTTTAAATGCAGGTGTCCCATCGGGTGAAATTACTTTTGCAGAAGTTCAACCTTACTTAGAACAAGTATTGTACGATCATCCCAATGATATTGATTTAGTACATGAATATGACGTTACGCCTGTATTGAATTTTGCGATCGAAGAACTCTATCAAACTGATTTTGGACGGTGCTATTTAGCAACAAAAACTTTACTAGATACCTATCACCAGGAAGCACCAGCAGCACTTTTAGCGACTTATGCAGATAAAGCATATAACGATTATGGCGCTCATTATCATGTGATGAAACTATTGGGTTGGTTAAAATATGCTCCTGCTTACGATTTATTAGTAGAAAATTTGCACAATCGCGAACCTCAATTTCAAAAATCTCGTGCTGCTTGTGCGATCGCTCTTGGTCAATTGGGTAACCCAAAAGCAATTCCTGAACTCAAAATTTGCCTAAATTCGCCAATTTGGGATTTGAAATATGCTTGTTTATTGGCGCTAGACCGCTTAGGAGATTCCTCTGGTCGAGAAATTGGCGCTCAGGATGCTGACTGGTTAATTAGAGCTAAAGCAGAGAGTAATAACTAGTTAAGAATCATTGAATTTTGGATTTTAGATTTGAGGATAAATCCAAAATTCAAAATATCAATAATTTATTTTTTAATTAGTTGATTTTTTAATTAAATTTTGGAGCGATCGCAAATGATAATTCAATATTTTCCCAATATTTAATAGTTGATATCCAGCGAATAATACGGTTAATAATTACTCTGGACAATTGAACCTTGCCAATCAATAGGCAATTTTAATTCATTAGAGTTTAGTGGTTTTTGGATCTGATGCAAAGGAATCTCAATCCAAAACTCGGTTCCTTTGCCTAATTGTGAATTACATTGCAGCACTCCAGAGTGTTTTTGCACAATAATTTGATAGCTAATCGATAATCCTAGTCCTGTTCCCTGACCTACAGGTTTAGTCGTGAAAAATGGATCAAACAATTTTTGCTTAACTTCTTCGGTCATCCCTGGCCCGTTATCTGCAATTTTCACTACCACTCGGTTATTGTTAATAAGTTTAGTATTAATTATAATCTGACTAGGATTGCTCTCAATCTCTTGTTTTTCACGTTGGGCATTGTACATATCCAGAGCATCGATCGCATTATTAATCACGTTCATAAACACCTGATTTAATTGCCCTGCATAACACTCTACCAGAGGCAACTCACCATATTCCTTGATAATTTCAATTTTGGGATGTTCTGGCTTGCCTTTGAAGCGATTCTGTAAAATCAGCAGTGTACTTTCAATTCCTTCATGAATATCAACTTCTTTCATATCTGCTTCATCTAGATGAGAGAAGGTGCGTAAAGACAAGACAATTTGCTCAATTCGGCGCGATCCCATTTTCATTGAACTGAGAATTTTGGGCAGATCCTCTACTACAAATTCTAAATCAATCTCATCAATTTTTTCCTGAATTTTCTGTCTAGAATTGGGAAATTCTTTTTGATAAATTTGTACTAATTCTAGCAGTTGTTGTGTGTATTCGCTGACGTAAATAATATTGCCAGAAATAAAGTTAACGGGGTTATTAATTTCGTGCGCTACTCCTGCCACAAGTTGCCCTAGACTAGACATTTTTTCAGTTTGAATCAGTTGAGCTTGTGTGGTTTGGAGTTCTTTTAAAGCTTTCTGAAGTTCTAACTGTGCCTGTTTGCGTTCAGAAATTTCCAACTCCAGGCGTTGGTTTATGTGGGTTAATTCAGTGTTTTTCATTAAAGTTTCACGAGACTCGGCTAGCTTCATTGCCATATGGTTAAATGCATCGGCAAGATCTTCTACTTCATCTTTCGTGTGAATATCTAGACGATAATCTAAGTTACCAGCTGCAATTTCTGACGTTCCTGTTTGTAAATTCTGCAAAGACTTAACTATTGGACGCAAAATCAACATAAATTTGCTCACAAATAAAATTATAATTACTTGTACAACTGCAAAGGAAATAATTCTCTGCACTTGATATAAGTTTTCTAACTGTTGTTCAACTAAAATACTCTGCTGATTTGCACGTTCAATCAGTTGAGCAAGAAACAACTCAATGTCTCTGTCAAAAGAATTAATAGCTCTAAAATACTGTTGAGAATCTGCTAGAAAAGTGTCGTTGGAATTGCGGTGAGTTAATTGATTTGCCAACTGGCTAAGAAATTGGTGACGGCGACGAATAACTGAGATTTCCTTAGCATTTGGCATCAAGTTTTCTAATTGGTTGAGAGAGTCGAGAAACTGAATTGAAGAGTTAACCATTGCTGTATCTTGACTCTTGAGTAAAACAATATCCTTGAGTTCAATAATTTCAGATTTTAAAGCATTTTCGGCAGTCAGAGCAACTTTAATAGTTTCGGTAGTTCGATTGCTTTTTTCACGGATAGTCTGCTTAATTTGCTGGACAGCTACAGCATTACCAACAAGAATTGCTATTATCAGTCCGACAGACACAGCGGAACCCGTTAAAAATTTGGTAGAGATTTTCATTTTGTCGGAACAGAAATTAAGTTGAGATCTTTTCGGAATTGCTCAATAGCAGCATAATCTGAAGGGGTAACAAGGGTGTATCCGGCTGACTCAATTCCTAGAATATCCTCAAGACCTTCTGGGCTGCTAAGAAAAGCTTGCTTGAGTTGTTGAATTAACTCTGGAGGTAATTTTTTAGATACTACTATTGGAAAATTCAGTATAGGAGCAGATTGCCACACTAATCTATAGTTTTGAGGTGTTAATTTGCCAATTTTTTGTCGCTTCAAATATGAAGAAATATTAGTAGCCGAGGCATCAACAATACCATCTTCTAATGCAGCCAGACTTTTGCTATGACTCCCAGTATAGATGACCTGAGAAAAATCGCGTTTGTAATCAATTTCTAGTTTTTTAAAAGTAGCTAGTGGCATCAAATAGCCAGAGGTTGATAATTTGTCCACAAAGGCAATGCGCTTACCTTTGAGGTCTTTTAAGGTTTTAATGGGGCTATCTTGTTTGACGATGATACACGCGCGATACCAGGGTTCTCCTGTATGTTTATCGATCGCAGCAACCAAAGGTTCAATTTTAGCACCCCGGTCTACTGCTTCCAGATAGCTCACAGGCCCCAAATAAGCCATATCCAACTTATCCTGCACCAACAAATCAATAATTTGCTGGTAACTTTTGCCAATTTGGAAGTCTAGTGAAATTGCGATCGCATTTTGTTTCTTCTGAATTCCTTCTGTGTTTTGTCTTGTCTGTCTCCCTATTGTCTTTAATTGTGGGTCAATTTTATCTCCTCCCCCAAAAGATTGCTCTAAGTATTCTTTGAGAGGTTTAATCATCCGTTCTTGCTCTATTAAATTTTCCGTGGGAACCACACCAATTTTTAATTTATACAAATTCTGTTTATTATTAATTGGGACTTTATCCACAATAGAGTAATTATTTGGAGATACTATTCCACTACAACCTGTAGTCACTATTGTCATGATTATCGTTAAAATTAAAACTATATTTTTACTCAATAAATAATATCTGATAACGAGCCACGGTGCTACTAAGGACTGCTTCATAATTACATTTAGGAGTGGGGAGTAGGGGTTTAGCAATTCTAAACTCTTAGAGGGAGTAGGGAGTTAGGAATTAAAAGTTAAGAGTTATTATTCTCTCTGTACTCCTCATCTCCCCATTCCCTATTCGCTTTTAAATTGGAATTTGAATCCAGAATTCTGTACCTTGTCCCTCTTCTGATATACACTTGAGAATTCCACCATGTTTTTCTACTACAATTTGGTAGCTAATTGACAGTCCTAGTCCTGTTCCTTTACCAACAGGTTTAGTTGTGAAAAATGGATCGAATAAGCGCGTTCTCACTTCTTCTGGAATTCCGCCTCCATTATCGGTAATCCGAATTACAACAAAATTCTGGTCGAAAATTTCTGTCCGTATTCTAATCTGGGGTTTTGTTGTTGTTTTTCCCTGGACTTTTAATTCTTCTAATGCATCGATCGCATTAGTCAAGATATTCATAAATACTTGATTTAGCTGTCCTGGATAACAGTCAATTAAGGGCAAATCCGCATATTCTTTGACAATAGATATATCTAGCCCAATACCATTATTTTTCCAGCGGTGATGCAAAATTAATAAAGTGTTATCAATTCCTTCGTGAATATTAACTTGTTTTTTCTCAGCTTCATCATGGCGGGAAAAATTTCGTAATCCTAAAACAATTTCGCGGATACGAGTAGTACCCATTTCCATTGAAGATAGGAGTTTATAAAGGTCACTAGTAATAAAATTTAAATCAATTTTTTCAGCAAAATCTTCAATTTCTATCTCAGGGTTGGGATAGTGTTGCTGATAGAGGTGCAAGAGAGTTAGTAATTCTTGAAAATATTCGTGAGCATAAGTTAAATTGCCGTGAATAAAATTAACTGGATTATTAATTTCATGGGCAACACCAGCTACTAATTGTCCCAAGCTAGACATTTTTTCATGTTGGATCAGTTGAGATTGAGTTTGCTGCAACTGATACAAAGTTGTAGTGAGTTTTTCGGCTTGAGTTTGAGCAGCTAAAGTAGCAGAACGACTTTGAGTATAAAGTTGTGCATGATCTATGGCGATGGCTAGTTGGTCGCAAACAGCTTGTAAGAGACTTATTTCACTATTACTCCAAATGCGATCGCCACTACAATGACTGCAAACAATTGCCCCAATTTCCCCGGAATTACTCTTAACTGGTAGCACTAGTTGAGCTGTAATACCAAACTCAGTTAAAAGCTCTTGCATATCATCATCAAGATGTGGTTTACGATTAATATCGTCGATACAAATTAGCTCTTGAGAGAGAAGTATTTTGGTGAAACAATCGCTTTTTTGCTGCGGAATAGTACCTAACATCGTCGCTAAATTAGGCGAGTTAGGGTTTCGTGCTTCAGAGGTAATAGTCAGGCTTGGCTGGGATGACTGCGCTGAATAAGAAATAAAGTAACAACGGTCAATCTGTAATAAACTACGAATTTCATTAACAGCAGTTTCTAGGATGATATCTAAGTCAAGAGAACTGCGGATTTGACTAGCTAAACGCAGTAATAATGCTTCGCGACGGCTGAGGAGTTCTTCTCTAGCCCAAATCCGGTCAATAGCTACAGCAATATTATTCGCAATCCAATTTAACAAATTATGAGTTGGTTCGCTAAACAATTGCTGGCTAAATAAAGCTATGATGCCGATTAATTGCTGCTCTACTATTAAAGGATAGGCAGAAAAGCGAAAAATAGAGAATGCAGAATTGAGTAGTAATTCTGGATGATTAATTGTTAATTCTTGGTTAAAAATAGCTTGATGGTTTTGAGTCATTAAGCCAACAATATTATTGGCTAAAACCATGTGATTGGGAAAATCTTGGCTATTGTTTAAAGCACTACAGGTAATATCTGTGCAATGAACGCCAGCTTGTAATTCTGGCTGGTTTGTCTGTCCCTCAAAAGTCCAGATACAAACAAAGGCGATCTTCAAGTATTGTGAAATAGTGTTTGTACAGTTTTGCAGAATTTCTGCAAGTGTACCACTTTGAGATAATGCTAAGCTAATTTCTGCACTCAAAAGTGATAAACGCGATCGCTCTACTAAAGCTAACTCTGAAAGCTTGCGCTGTGTAATGTCAGTACGAATTGATACATATTGATAGGGATTTCCATCGGAGTCTAACATTGGGGTAATCAGAGTATCTACCCAATAAAAAGTCCCATCTTTGGCTTTATTTTTGATTTCTCCCTTCCAAATTTTGCCTTTTTTAATAGTTATCCACAAATTATCAAAGAATTCTTTTGGATGATAGCCAGAATTAATAATTCGATGGTCTTGTCCTAAAAGTTCTTCTCTAGTATATTTAGAAACTTGACAAAACTGGTCATTAGCATAGGTGATTCTGCCTCTTTTATCAGTAATAGCTACCAATGAATGAGCATTCAAGGCAAATTTAAAAGCTTCTAATTCTCGGATAAGTTTTTGGAAAGCGATTTCATTCTCTTTATTCAGAGTAATATCACGAGCTACTGCATAAATTAACTTTTCCTCTATGAAGGCTGTTGCATTCCATGATAGCCATTTATAACTACCATCCTGACAAAGATAGCGGTTTTCAAAATAAGTTGCATCTATAGATTGTGTAATTTTTCCGGCTGCTAGAATAGTTGATTTTCGGTCTTCAGGGTGAACAAATTCGATAAAGGGTTTAGCAAGCAATTCCTGTGTTGACCAACCTAGCGTTTTTGTCCATACTGGATTTAAATACATGAAATAACCATCAAAACTAGCAATACACAGTAAATCTATAGAAAGTGAGAAAAATCGAGAATATTTTTCTTCCAATTGCTGCAACTCAGATTTAGCTAGTTTCATCAGTTTTTAGGTATAAAACTTATTTAATATTTGTCAAATAAGCCAATACGTTTTTCGTAAATCGAATAACCATCCTCGTCAGATATTATCTAGTTAGAGGCTGCCTAACATCTATTCTGATTCAGACTAATATGCGAATAAATACGTAATTAGCTTAACATTGGGAGTCAAAATATAGCTTTTTTCTATTGAATAGACTAGCTTGGTGTTAACTCAATCCTCTGTTGAATATAGGTTTCCCTAAAAAACTATAAAGTAAACATTTATATTTTATATAAAAGATAAGAAGTGTTATTTTACGTAAACTGAATTAATAAAACGCCACAAGAAAAACATCAGGGCCAACAAGTTACTTGGCACGAGTAGTAGTCTGCTAAAGTCTTTTTGAAAGGTGGGGAAAAGGGTAAAGATTTTAAACCCTTGCCCTTCCTCTTTACCCTTTCCCCAATCTACACCTATGAATATTTGCGTGGTGAACTAGTAGTTTATGCAATACTTCCTCGCTTTCTGGCTTCTTTGTAGGAAGTTCCAACATTTTTTAAACCAGCTTTAATCATTTGTTGTTCTAGGAGGGCAAAGAAACGCGCTTTATCTCCACCTTTTACCACTGCTTGATTATGAGCTTCAGCGATCGCCACTGGATATCCGTATCCTTTTTGTACTTGCGCTAACATCAGTCCTAGTGCTTGATTTAACAAGTCTGTATTTTGTGCTACCCATGCCGGAACTTCAATCCGGGCAATTTCGGTGCCAACATGGACATAACAAAAGTAAATAATTTGGTCGCCGTAGAGTTCAAGAATCGGATTATTACTGCGCCATAGGGTACTGCGTTGTCCTGGTTGGAGTCGAGTTGCCCAAAGAGAAGTATCTCGTAGCTGTTCAAAAACTTTACAAGGTACTTTTTCTAGTTGATTTGGGCAATAAGTTTTACAGTCTGGGACTTTATGGGGACAAGCCAACAACCGTAAAAAATTCATGCCTTCGATGTTGCGGGAGGCACTAAGATAGCCCATCAAGGGAATTTGAGCATCACGCATTTGCTCCCAAGCTTCCAGAATAGGGGGTAAAATGCGATCGCGTGCATCCATCGGTAACTGTTCCAAAAACCAGTATATTAAGGAACCATCTACCATCGCTAGCGCTGGTGCTTCTGCTTTGGCTGCACAGGCTAATTCAGCTAAAACCGTTGTCTCTGAGGCAGTCCGGCGAAAACTCATCCATTCCTCAGTACGAATTCCCCATTGCCGAGACATGTATAAATCTTCCGGACGATAAAAGACCTCTGGCAAACTATCGAGTAGAGGATGGCGATTTTGTCCGTAGTGCAAGACGACTCTGCCGATATTTAACAGATAACAATAAGCAATTTCGTGGTGGTTAGGGGCAATTTGGGAACCATCGGTAGCGATGACAGTATGAATTTTTGGCGGAACTGGGATATCAATGCAGGTTTCTAGCGGCTCAACTGGGGTAGCATTAGCAAAGAGAATGCGATCGCGCCATTTCTCCTGGCGATCGATTAAATCTTGTTGAGACTCGTAAGCATTTTTTAGATGTTGTTGTGCCAATTCTAAACGCTGGCGGCTAGCAGCAGCTTCTAAAGAAAGATGCTGACTTAATCCCTGCATTTGTCGCGCTAATTTCGTCAGGTCAAGCATAAATTTTTAAACCTAAATAAGTTATAAAAAATGAGCCATACATACAGCAGTCATAATTAAGAAAGTGAAATTTTGGATGTTAACTGTTGACTGTCAACAGTTAACAGTATATGTCTTCGTTTTTCAATGCCAAGCAGAGAAATCTTTGGCAAACTGAGACAGTGATAACAGATGAATTCGCGGATCGTGTTGGGCAGATTCCCTTTCTGTTTGGGTATTATAGCCCCAATCTGCAAGCAAAAGTTTCACATCTTCAAGGTCTGTTTGCTGTTTAACTAATTGCAAAGTCTTGAGTCTATCTTCGACAAACCAAAGACTAACTGGTTTGTCTAGTTCTGTCTGCTTTAATTCTCGTAAAATCTCGTATTTGGGACGCTTTACTTCTTTGCCAAAAATTGCTGCTGCTGGTAAAGTCACCCCTTCTTGTTGTAACAACTGTTGTACAAAACGCCCTTCTTTAGTTGTCACAATATATAGCTTAACCCCATCGGCAACAGTTAATTTAATTTTTTCGACTACACCCGGATAAAATCTATGCAGACTTAGCCAGCCGTCTAAATCTGTAGCAATCCAT
This sequence comes from Nostoc sp. CCY 9925, assembly GCF_963920935.1. Taxonomy (NCBI): domain Bacteria; kingdom Bacillati; phylum Cyanobacteriota; class Cyanophyceae; order Nostocales; family Nostocaceae; genus Nostoc; species Nostoc sp. CCY 9925. The sequence goes on from NZ_CAWUDO010000018.1 coordinate 63,622, forward strand.
TCATCTCGCAGATTATCTAGCTTTGCGCCAATTTCTCTTGCCTGTAGTTTATCGTCTAACAATATTTGTGGAGTAATAGTTACCCACTCATGAAGAATCTTTTCATCAGAAATTCCATTCATCAAGGCTTTGATTAAAACAGGCATTTCCCAACCTGTTTCAATCACAGGGCGTAGGCGATAGAATCTCAAAGCTAAATCATCTGGCGGTGTGTCGTTAGCAGATGACCAAATTTCAGAGTAGGTACGCCATGCTACCTCAAAATATTCAATTAGTCCGTCGCAAATCACTCCATCAAAGTCTAGGGCTAAAATCGTGGGACTACTTGCTATCATTTTTTTGAGGATGAAACTGCTGTTTCAGCTTAACTGAACTAGTAATAATTTTTTGTATCAGGACTCTGACGGGAAAAGAATCTGCTTTATTATTCCCTTGGGATTAACTCTTCATGATTCCCAAGCACCTTGACTTTTTGCTTTCCAATAGTACCCATAGGGGTACTATGACTTTGATAATCGAAATGTCATTATTTTAATATAAATCTCTCGGTGTAAATCTACTGACTGGCAAGAAAGTAGGGTAAGTGCTTTTTTTCATACTTAGCGATCGCTTGCTATCTACCCTACTTCAGGTAATACTATATCCAAAATTCCTTGCAACATAACCTAATCGGCTCTAAGGACGTACAGCACGTCAGTCTTGAAGAGAAGAAAGAATTTAACTAAAGGAAAAAACGATGCCAAATCTCCCTTTTGAATTTAGCCACGGCGGATATATCAAGGAAGAGAGTGTGCAAAAGAGAATTGCCTTACGTCCACCAACGACCGAGGCAGGAATTGATGTAGAGACAGATTTCGATTACCTTTTCCCAGATATTGCCAGAGATCCAAACAGCCTGCTTCCGGCAGATAACAACCAAGATATTATTGACAAACTTAAAAAGCTAGGCGAGGCAATAATTGACAGGCAAGACCCTGAGCCTGAGGAAGCTAACTCAAAGATACCTCCGGTTTATACTTACTGGGGACAGTTTATCGACCATGATATTACTGCCAATACCGACCGGGCTGTCACAGACCTGCAAACTGATATTACCAAAGACGATTTCACGCCTCTATCACCCGACTTCGTAATTGATAACCTTAAGAATCTGCGTCGCCCCACCTTTGATCTTGACAGTGTTTATGGTGACGGGCCAACTCTAGACCCCAAAAACCCCACTGAAGCAAAGGACTTTTATCAACAAGACGACCCAGTAAAACTGAAAGTTGGACAAAATGCCGAACAGAATGCTAGCGGCGAGCCAATTCCCGGAGTTAAAATTCCGCCAGAAAACGATTTATCGCGGGACTTGCCACGCAATAACAGAATAGCTGCGATCGGCGACAGTCGCAACGACGAAAATTTAATCGTGGCACAGTTCCACACTGCCTTTTTGCGTTTCCACAATGCAGTAGTGGACTGGGTGCGGAAGCATGAACCCTATAATGCCAGAAACAATAAAAAATTATTTGTGCGATCGCAAAATCTGGTTCGTTGGCACTACCAGTGGCTTGTGATCAATGATTTCCTCAAAACAGTAACTACAACTGGAACAGTAGATAGCATCCTCCGCTACGGGCCGAGATTCTACTATCCCCGCAATGGAAATGTTTTCATGCCTCTGGAATTTTCTGTTGCAGCTTACCGTTTTGGACATAGTATGGTGCGGGCTGCTTATGACTACAACCGCAATTTTACAGATCAACCGGGAGCGCTAACAGACGCAACGTTTCTTTTACTTTTTGTGTTTACGGGAAGACGTAATCTAGGTAGCCAACCACCAGAAGGCCCTGGCCCGTCCAACACTCTACCTTTTAACTGGATTATTGAGTGGGATCGGTTTGTTGACAAACAAGAGGCTGCCAAAAGGCAAAGAAATTCTGCACGAAAAATCGACACGCATCTTGCATTTCCTTTATCAGATCTAATTAATGAAGGCAATGATCAACAACCTCCTGTTCGAGAACTTCTCAAGCACCTTGCAAAACGCAACCTACTGCGTGGATATTTCCTTAGCATTCCCACCGGACAGAGTTTAGCTAAGAAGCTAGGTGTCAAACTACTGACAGTGGAGGAACTTAAAAAAGGCAATTCAGAAGAATTGAATAAAGCTCTCGAACCTTTCATAGAAAAGACTCCAGCGTGGTATTACGTCCTCAAGGAATCCGAGGTTCGCGCTAATGGGGACTCTTTGGGGGAAGTTGGTAGCCGCATTGTTGCTGAAACCATCATCGGTCTAATTAAGAATGACCCATCCTCGTACATCAACAAGCGCCATTTTTTCTTTGAAGTTTGGAACCCTTCTTTAGGTGTCAAACTGCCAAATGGCGCTCAAATTCGCACAATTAGTGATTTTCTGAAGTTTGCCGGAGTGCTGCCAGCATAGTCTTGTTAAGTACTGAACAATAGAGTTAGCAAACGCGTGTAGAGACTTTGTATTTTAAAGTCTCTACACGCCAGAAAATTACAGCGATTGCAAGTACATGAGGTACACCCCTCCGCAACCCTCCCCTTGGTAAGGGGAGGGTGCGCTAACCTGAATTCGACAGACCTCACCCACCCAGCCTCCCTCTCCTGGTAGGAGCTACGGTGTAGACACAAGTCAGATCCAGTTTTATTGCAATACGCTTGGGATAAGCCAGAAAGCCCTCATGTAGAGACGCGATTTATCGCGTCTAAAAGACTGACACGTTCACAAGACGCGATAAATCGCCGTCTCTACAGAGAATTTACTCGTCAATTATTCGTTCACAGACTACTATTTCCGACTTGTGTGTACACCGTAGCCTGGTAGGAGAGGGGCTGGGGGTGAGGTCAAAATCCTGTACATCGAATTCACGTTACTTTAATTCAAGGTAAAAATAAGATCACTCTATTCAGACACAGTAGTTGCACCGACCGCCATTACTGGAGACCATTCACTGACGCGGTTGCCATCTAAGACAGCTCGCACTCGATAACCAAGCTGAATCTTATGCATCAACAAGATTAGTTCGCGGTTGAGTAATCCTTGTGATTTTTGGTTTTCATTAGATGCAGCTTGTATACGAAAACAGCGATCGCTTTGACGTTGCAATTTCGGAGACTTGCCTTCCATCAACACCGTTTGCAGCTCGTATTCTTTAGCTTCGGGGTATAGTTCCCAACAAAGTTGCCAGTAAGTTGACCAACGAATTAACTCTGCTGGTAATTCTTGGACTTCATCTGACAATGTAGAAACAAGTCCGGTGACTGGAGGTTGTACTAGCTCAGGCTGGTTGGAGGTAATGTCAATAGATCTAGGTTTGGCGACCTGTTGTGCAGCTATAGATGAACTACCATCAACACTTAGTATCAGTCCGAATATCACAGCAAACAGCACAATCAATCGTAGGCATTGTAATTGCACCCACAAGATTTTCAGATTCATAATTACGCAAAAGTTATTGGCTTACCACTCCACAGGTGTAATGATGCTGCCGTTGTCGGCATAGATTACTTTAGAACCGATATACGTTTTGGAATTCAACGTAGAATTGAAGACTGCGCTTTTTTGCCCAACTGCCGATTCGTTGCCGATAATTGACCGGAATATAACGGAGTTCGGTGCTAGCCCTACATAATTACCTATCCTGGTTTCAGGGCCATTAGCAACACCATTGATAACCTGCCTACCGCCATGAACTAGAACTCTGGGCCCGTAGCCAACAATATCACCTAAAGTCAAACTACTTGTTTCTAAAGCATGAAAGACAACATCGTTTGCCATACCAAAAATTTCCCCGACATTAAAAGGTTGGCCCTCATCAGCACGCAGCGAAATTCTATTACCTATTTTGTAGTCGAGATCTTCGAAAGAATCTTTCAGAACGACATTGCCGATGATGCGGTTACGGAAGTATGGATTGCGAGTCAACTTCCCACCTATCTTCGGCTGACCTCCAGGGTTAAAAGCTGTGACTGGAGCGAAATTTATCCCTGTTACGTTTGACGGATTTTCTCTGGCTAATTTTGTGTAGCCTTTGGCAAAGGCTTCATTAACTTCAATGATGGCTTCCATTAATGCAACGTCAGCTTGTGTGAGGTTTGCCACCTTCCCTAAGCTGCCGCTACTAGCTTGGAGGTTAGTTGTGATGTTTTTACCTGGCAGGACGACTTTACCTGCTGGTAAAGTCACACCAGGGCCAACCCGCGAGAGAAAGTTGACTACTGTGTTTCCTTCTATGGTTGCACCATCTATTTCACAGTTGAAGGCGAGAAATGTCTCTGGAGTAGTGTTGCTGAACTGAGTATTGGTAGCTGGGTCAGTAAAAGGCCCGGTTGAGCCTTGAGTACCGATTTTGGCTGCACCTTTGATGGTGGCCATGTGTGCCATAATGACTCGCGGCCCAATCTGCACTCCCGTTCCCGAAGCTATAATTCTCACTTGGTCTTGGACGTTAGAATCTTCAGCGATACTAATGGGGGCAGTAGTGGCGTTTAACTGGGCAAATGGCGCAACGTAGACTCTTTCGCCCAAACTAATATTTGTGGGATTGGTAATTGTCGCAGTTGGGTCAAGGAAAGTAGCTGAATCTAACGGTGCTGTACTTGGACATATAGGTAGGTTATTGGAGGTTGGATTACACCCACTTCCAGAAGCAACGGCGGGTTGTTTATATATCTGTGTACCGATGACAAGCGCTAGGATAATTGCAATTGAGGCGCTCAAAATTGCGCGAGGTTTGAACATAGAAAAAACTCCTCACGGGTTATGGAATATTTGGCTATGAGAAAATCTGCGTTAAGTGCCTTAACGAGTAACAGATATAGTCAAGCGATCGCCTACGATGAGCCAAAGGCGATCGCAGGCATAGGAATTAGCAAAAAATCAAATTGCAAAAGTCCCTCAGCTGTCGCGCATTTAAAGCAGCACATCTTTTCGTGTTGACTGTTGAAGGTTGACACTTAAGCCTCAACACTTAACAGCACGAGTGACCATGCAATTTAAAAGCGTAATAACTGATTTAGACTTTTTCTTTGTTTGCGTATGAGGCAGAACGTTAACCGCCCCAAAAACCTGCCAAGTTGAGGAATTTTAGCAGGCTAAATAATACGGTAAAAATCGTAACTGTAACTGTCGTTGTTGCTCCGGCAACTGCCTCATTATAAACAGTCTCCCAAGCTTCTGGGCCGCTAGTGGATTGTCCATAGACTTTTGTACTAACGGCCAATGTTAAGCCAAGCACAGTTAGGCCAGCTAATATTGTGCGACGTTTAAGCATTCTTTCCCGATATCTAATAGTTAGCCAAGTTTCTGTGGCAGAGTAAACTGAAAAGTTTAGGCTTTGTTTCCTTTAACTTTTCGGTTTACCTGACCTGATAACCGACAAATTTAAGCTAGTGAAGCACTAATCGCTACAGTCGCTAATTAACATCCTATTTTATTCTTATTTGCTGCTTTATACTAGAGCTTTTGATATTGATAAAAACTATGGTGGTGATAGAAATATTGGCAAACTTAGAATTTACTATAAATAAATTATCTATCTTACGGTGGATGTTCTTTGTACTTTATTTAAAATATCTGTTTGTAGAAGATAATCGCTCTGTCGTGTCAAAGCTAAAGTAGTGCATTAGATCTAGGTTGGGACGGTCTACTACTATTTCTAAGATACAAGGTTGGGTTGAACAGAGTGAAACCCAACATTTCCGGGGTTTGTTGGGTTACCCTGCGGGAAGCAAGCTACGTTCCTCAACCCAATAAATTAAGCTTGCCGCGCTACTACAATTATCCTTAACTGTCGTGTCAAAGCTAAAGTAGTGCATTAGATCTAGGTTAGAATGTCGCTTACTTGAGCTTGATATGTTGTAGAACTAAAGGGCATTGCTGAACTCCTACAGCATAGTCTTTTTACCTGACAATAGCTTACATAGATTTTAGTAATAAATATTGTTTATTATTGGACAAGTTTCATTTAGGGCTATATGCGATCGCCATTTGAATCACAAGTTATTTCTGCTGTCATCAATCATTCAATGAGGAAAGAAGATTTCTTGGTTGATATGTCCAATAGTTATCTTATAACTAGTACTTCTCTGAAGCCCGATATTTCCTGGGAATTTCTGCGGATTCCAGAAATATTAATTCATGGAATGAGTATTATTGGTTTTCCTAATCTTAAAAAAGAGACTTACGACGATTGGATTTCAATCAACAATCAACCTTGCTTATTAACTCCATTTCTGACAAATCCTCAAATCGCTCTGATTTCCAACGAAGAGTCCGATCGAATTTTCAATGACTACAATTATAGATGGTGTATCATACATACTTTGAGTAGACCAGGATTATCTGTAGATTTTTCACAAGCATTAATTCAAATAACTGCCCATTGTCCAGCGGGGCCACCGCAGTGTGGGAATTTGCTTTATTTGGAAAGAACTGGCGAACAATGGGCTATTAAATCATCTTATGGGCTGTATAACCAATAGGAAAAATCTATTTTTTACTTCCGCTTGGTATCAAAACCCCATGTTTGGGACTAAATAATAACGCTAATAAAAATAATCCTGAAACTACTAAAACGATCGCAGGGCCAGAAGGCAAATTATAAAAGTAGCTGAGATACATACCGCTAATACTAGAAATGATGCCAATTACCGCACCCAAAATCATTACTTGGTTGAGACGTTTCACTAGTAAATAAGCAGTGGCTCCTGGCGTAATCAAAAGCGAAAGTACTAAAATTACACCTACAGCTTTCATGCTAGCGACAATTGTTAAAGCAATCAATAGCATTAATCCAAAGTTAAGCCGATCAACTGGTAAACCTGCGGCTTGAGCGCCTAATGGGTCAAAGGTGTAAAATAAAAGTTCTTTGTATATTAAAACAACAACTATTAAAACAATAGCGGCAATAATAGCAGTGTCTCGGACTTCATCAATAGTAACGCCGAGAATATTACCAAATAGGAAGTGATTCAGGTCGATTTTGTTATCTTTTTGAATAACAGTAATTAAGGTGATACCAAGGGCGAAGAATGCAGAAAAAACTATGCCCATTGCTGCATCTTCTTTAATTGGCGATCGCACTCTAATCCAAGCGATCGCCATTGTACTAATAACTCCAGCAATAAACGCCCCAATATATATATTTGCTCCCACCATAAAAGCGATCGCTAGTCCCGGCAAAACCGAGTGACTGATTGCATCACCCAGCAATGCTAATCGCTGCACCATCAAGTAACTACCAACCACTGCACACAACAAACCAACTAAAATCGCAATCACAAGCGATCGCTGCATAAAGCCGTATTGTAACGGCTCAATTAACGCTTCTAACATATTTTGTCACTAGTCATTAGTCATTGGTCATTAGTCATTAGTCATTGGTCATTGGTTATTAGTCATTAGTCATTGGGAGTGATAACTGTTGACTGAAGAGTTATTCTCCTTGTCTCTCCATCCCCCCAATCCCCAGTCCCCAGTCCCCATCTATGCCGCATCAGAAAAGTACATTACTTTTCCGCCATAAGCAAGATTGAGATTTTGTTCTGTAAGTACTTGTTGGCGCGAACCTGTGGCCACTAATTCACGATTTAGTAATATTAAGTCATCAAAATGGGTAATTGATTCTCCTAAATCGTGGTTGACTACTAGCACGATTTTGTTATCAGCAGCGAGTTCATGAAAAACTTCAAAAATTACCGATTGGGTTTTTTGATCGATGCCTACCAACGGTTCATCAAAACAGAAAATTTCTGCTTGCTGGGTTAAAGCACGCGCTAAAAATACACGCTGCTGCTGTCCTCCAGATAATTGTCCAATGGGGCGATCGCAATATTCAATCATTCCAACTCTTTCGAGAGCATTTTTGGCTACCTGGCGACTAACTGCTGAGAAACTACGCAACCATCCTGTTTTCTTCACCCGTCCCATCATCACTACATCCCAAACAGTAGCGGGATAAGTCCAGTCAATTTGGCTACGCTGTGGTACATAGGCAACTCGATCTAGTTGTTGCATTAAGGGTTTACCCTGATACAGCGCCGTGCCACTAGTTACAGGCACTAAGCCCAACATTGCCTTCATCAGTGTACTTTTACCTGCACCGTTGGGGCCGAAAATACCTGTCAGTCTTCCCGGTTTGACAACACAGTTAACGTCCCTTAAGGCTTCTTGTGTGCGGTAGTATACCCCTAAATGGGCGATGTTAATTGCTGGTATGGAACTCATATCAGAAGCCTTGATCGTTTTTGCGTGTAATTCTCGTGTATTTTCTGGATATAAGCGAAATTTAGCTGCAAAAGAGACGTTTTTCATAACTGCTTTCAAATATTCATTTCTTGAGCTTACTATAAAAATGAGAGAAATATGAAAAAATCTATAAATAGATGTAATATCCGAGATAAATGAAACTAATACCACAGAAAGAGGGCAGTAACCCAAACGGCAAGGTAATCAGCAACACGAACAACAAGAAAACTCTTTTGGGGGTTTGTTTGGGAATGCTTGTGCCTTTGGCTTTATTTAGTTGTACTCAGAAAGACTCTAATCCCAACACTGCCAAGGGAGAGAGCCAGCCACGAGTGGTTGCAACTAGCACCATCATTGCTGATTTGGCACAAGATGTTGCAGGAGAGGAAATTCAAGTAAGTGGAATCCTCAAACCGGGTACCGATCCGCATGTTTACGAACCAGTACCAGCAGACAGCAGGCTTTTGGAAGAAGCCGACTTGATCTTGTATAACGGCTACAACCTGGAACCAGGATTGATTAAGCTAATGAATGCTTCTGGTGGTCAGGCGCGGAAGTTAGCAGTGGGGGAAGCGGTGAAATCTTTGCAGCTAGACAAAGGCAAAGGTGAAGTTGTGCCAGATCCTCACATTTGGGGTAGTGCGGAAAATGCGATCGCCATGACTAGCGCCATTCGAGATGCTTTGATTGAATTATCACCCGAAGATAAAGAAGAATTGACTAAAAATGCATTGCAACTGACTAATGAATTAAAACAGTTGCATAGCTGGATTAGTCAGCAGATTCAAACTATCCCACCAGATAAGCGCAGACTGATCACAACCCACGATGCATTTCAATATTATGGACGTGCTTATGGAATTGCGATCGCAGGTACTTTAATTGGCATTAGTACCGAAGAACAGCCAAGCGCTCAAACAGTCAAGCGATTGGTAGAGTCAGTTAAAAAAATAGGTGTTCCTGCCATTTTTGCTGAAACTACAATTAACCCAGCTTTAATTAAAACCGTTGCCCAAGAAGCAGGAGTAAAATTAGCACCACATCAACTTTATTCTGATTCAATTGGTGCAAAAGGAAGTGATGGAGATTCGTACATCAAGATGATGGAGGCAAATACCCGTAGCATCGTAGAAGCATTAGGTGGAAGATATACGCCATTTCAACCTAAGAAGTAAATTAGTTATTTCTGAAGTCAGAGGTTTCTAAATAACCTCTGAATTAATATCTAACTTAAGACATGTACTTTTTAAATCTATTCTTAAACTCTTTCTAGAGAAAGAACTATTTATGGCTTTGATTTCCTAGAGTGTTACTAGTAAACGCACATTTATTAGTACCTGAAAAAGCCATGACTGATAATAAACAAGAAAATCAAATTAATCAACCAGTGAGCGAAGATCGGCATTCTCGTCAAGAGCCAGATGTCAAGGAAAGGAACTTAACTGCAAATCCGGGAGATAGAATCGCTGATGAGCCTCAATCCGTTGAAGAAAAGGCTCAACAGCTAGCTGTCGATCATGTACCAGACATTACAGGCGATGAAATCACAGTCCCGACTTACTTTGTTGTCGATGAACCCAACGGCGAAAAGAAAGCACTCCACCACGTTAAAGATGCTGAAGAGATTTCTGACGTAATTCGCCAAGCACGAGTTGACGAAAATGGAAATCGAGTTTGGTGGTAATCGGTGACCGAAAAAACAAGGGGATAAGGGATTTGGAGTGATGGGTTAGGAGACCCGACACCAGTCGCTACAACGGGGGGAACTCCTGCAACGCGCTGGCTCATTAATCGCATCTGTCTGTACAAGAGTTAAGAGTTATTCTCCCCGTCTTCCCATCTTCCCACCCCTTAATCGTCATCTCCCTCTGACTCCATTTTCTTGGGTTAAGTTACATTTATAATCAGGTAATTACAGCAGATTTCAAGTTAATGAAGTACAAAATTTAGGTTTGGTAGCTAGACCGAGAGCCTATTCTAATTTGCAATTATGACTACTGAATTATGCTGTATAGCTTAGAAATTTTTCCAGGATGAAAGGCAATGGTAAATGTCATAAGTAATGAAGAATTGACATCTTGGACTACGCCAGAACTTAAAAATCATATTCTAGAACTTGTTAAAGACCGTCATTTAGAGCTTCTAAGAACCAAAGTAGAATTTTATAAAAACGAATTAGCGCCATATTGTGCAGAATTGAGTCAACGTAACCCTTTTCCTCAAGCGCCATCGGAGCTTGGGTGCCGATATGGTCTACTATCCCTTTTCAAGATATTTTACCTGGCCTGTATAACCAGCCAATTCCTTGTAATCTGCTGGTAAAGAATCAATATTTAAAGACATTACTTTTTTGGCAATTTGAGCAGCAATTTTAGGCTGTAATCCTTTGAGAAAATCAAGAACTGTTTCCAGACCATCGAGTTTTGCCATTTTATCAGGTATTATCATCAAGCGCAGCCAAACGCTTGAGTTCTGCTGTAAAAGTTTCTGTACCAACCATGCGTGAGTTAGAGAGTGCAGTTTGAGCTTGTTGACCTATAATTAAATCTTCCAATTGAGCAAGTCGGTTGATTAATTGCTCGTAGTTTTCGACGGACATAATCACGTAACTAGGTTGCGATTCTTCTGTTATTAAAACAGGCTCAATAGCAGCTTGGTTTAAAACTTCACTATGAGTATTTTGGATTTCTGTAACAGAAAAACGATGCATTCTAACAACTTTCCCAAAAAATTCTAACTATATCGTAACGTGCAAAGCGCAAATCGGTGTTAATCCAACCCAAGCACCTAACTGAAAAATCTTCCCGTGTGAGTATTTCATGCACCAAAGGATGATGTCTAGGACTTACGCACAGATAACGGAAAATCGTAGACGCAAAACGGCTTCCGCTCGATTTTTCAGTATTTACCCAGGGGCAATAGTCACCACTTCAGCAAATTTTCATTAAAAGTATTTTTTAGCGCTCAAAGATTAAAGTTTCTAAGAAGTCCTGGCTTATACCTTTGACATCCAAGTATATAACTTGAATAATCTTATTACGTAAAAATTCGTAGTTATATAGAAATTTGAATCTAAACTTGCTAAGTTTACTGAGAGCTAAAACCTGTTACAGCTAGCTCTGAGTCAGCTTGGCTTGGAAAAAATCAAATTGATTCCTATATAAGCTAGTGTTAACAGGGTTGTATTATGCTTTTCTCAAATTCAAAACCAAGCTTAAAAATTAGTCAAAAAAATCAAACTTACAGTTTTTTGGCAACTAAAAATAACATAATACTCATTGGATATTTAATTACTCTACCAATTTTTACTTTGATAACTTTATCCTTCTTATTGCCATTATTGTCTGTATTCACTACTAATTTGTCCACTTCCGCAGGAAACTTATATCACTCTACATCAATTCCTTGGATAGATGATGCATCTGAATGCGAACATACTGGCAGAGACTGGCGCGATCGCAAGTGTTGGGATAATGAACACAGCCCTATGTTTTAAGTCGATTTGCTTTTCGGATAATTTCTCTCCTTACTACCGAATTGGAATTGAGATTGCAAATTCTGTACCTTGTCCGGGAGAAGAGTTGCATTCGAGGGAACCACCGTGTTTTTCTACTATAATTTGGTGGGCGATCGCCAACCCCAAGCCTGTACCTTTATCAACTGCTTTCGTAGTAAATAGATGGTCAAATATTTTCTGCTTAACTGATTCACTCATTCCCTTACCATTATCAGCAATGAAAATTTTTACACAGTTTATTTCTAGAGAAGTGGTAATTTTGATTCGGTTGGGATTGGCTTTAATCTCTTCAAAGCTGCGTCCGTTGTTTGATTCCTCTAAGGCGTCAATGGCATTAGCCAAAATATTCATGAATACCTGATTTAATTGACCAGGAAAACATTCAATTTGTGGTAAATTGCCATATTCAGTGATAACTTCAATTGCTGGGCGTTGTTCGCTAGCTTTGAGGCGATGTTTGAGAATTAAAACTGTACTGTCAATTCCTTCATGGATATAAAATGGCACTTTGTAATCTCGATCGGCACGAGAAAACGTGCGAAGACTGGTGCTGATATTTTTCAATCTTTCGCACGCTATTGTCATGGAATCAAGTATTTTTGGGAGGTCTTCTAAACTATATTCCAAGTCAATCTCTTCCGCATGATCGAGAATTTTCTCGCTTTTGTTGGGGAAAGTTTCTTGATAGAATTTCAGGTGTTCAAAAATATCAGCGATGGTGGGTTTAGCTTGTTTAATACTGGCAGCAATAAAACCCAAAGGATTATTCATTTCGTGAGCTACACCAGCAACTAAGTTACCCAAAGCAGACATTTTTTCGCTTTGGATCATTTTTAATTGTGCTTGTTGCAGATTTTGTAAAACAGTTTCTAGCTCTTGTGCTTTTTGTTGAAGTTGAACTTCGGCTAGTTTGCGTTCGCGTAGCGCAACTTGCTGTTCGGTAATATCATCTGCCAGCGACGCAACCCCAATTAACTCGCCATCTGCACTCACAAGAGGATTGTTATACCAAGCACAAATAATAATTTTGCCATCCTTTGTGACATTTTCATTGATACTGTAATTGCCGCCCTGCTGCGATATAATTTCGACGCTGACTTGCTCCATTTCGGCTTGAATCTTTTGAGGAATGATGAATTTAAAGTCACAACCCAAAGCCTCTTGTTTGGTGTAGCCAAAGATTCTTTCTGCCGCTGGGTTCCAGTCAGTAACCTGATAATTGGTATTCCACTCTATCACTGCTAGTGGAGTTTGCTGAACCAATAACTGGAGCCGTTGCTGGGATGTTTGCAAGCCAGACTGTGCGGTGTTCAAATCATCAAGCGATCGCTCTAGCTGTTGAGAATACTGTAGCGATCGCTCATACAGTCGGGCATTTTCCAAAGAAATGGCGGCTTGAGCGCAGAGGAGATTTAGTAGTTCAACGCGATCGCTTGTGAACGCTCCCGTCGCTAAATGGTTTTCTAGGTACAAAACCCCCAGCAACTTCCCTTGATGTAAAATCGGGCTGCACAAGATACTCTTGGGCTGGTGTTGCTGAATGTAGGCATCATGAATTAATTGCGGATATACACCAGCATCAATAATCACTGCTGGTTGTAAGCTACGTTTGACAGTATTAACTAAGCCAACTGGCACATCGATAGATGCTTCAACAGGCTCTGATTTGAGCAATCTAGCAGAAAAATCAACTTTGGTATTTCCATTGTTTTGTAAATCCAACTTCGCTAATGCCCGAATCAGTAATTGATCTGACTCCATAAGCATTAACACGCACTTATCAGCTCCGGCATTTTCAATGACGATAGACAGCAATGATGAAAGCAGTTTTTCAAATTCGATTTCGCTTGAGATAGTTTGGGATGCTTTGAGAATTGCAACTAAATCTAAAGCCATAGAAACAGTGCTACTGCTGGATGTGGCGGAACTGGTGGGGGTAACAGTTTCCAAGGCGAAGATAGTTTCGTGAGTGGAAAGGGGAGAACGTGTTTGCCCCAAGATGGGGGCGAGGAGTTGCGGATAGCGTCTTTCCAAGTCGGCGACTTTGGCTTTAGCACCCCAGCAAGCATAGCCGTAGTAGGCTTCGGTCATATATTCGCCAGCGATGCGTTCTCTACCCCAGTTGAGGTAAAATTCAGCGGCCAGCTCGTTGCTAAGTGCTTGTTCTTGGATATAACCGTGTTCTTTAGCCAAAGCAATGGCGCGATCGTAGCGATCGATTGCCTCCATCTTGTTTCCTAATACTCGGCATCGTTCTGCTTCTACCAAATACCACTTGTGCAAATAGTTCATCGGTGCGTGTTCTGCCCACTTTTGCAATTTAGCTTGATTTGCCACCACCTGTTGCAAGCGATCGCTGGCTGCTGCTAATACTGTCAGAGAATCATAGAAATAAAATATTGGCACTGTAATAAAACCAGCAGCTCCTCCTAAATACTGTCTACCATTAGCGGCAATTTCTAATAGATGTCGATCTCGATCCCCGAACAGATAACCCAGAATCAGTTTATGGAGATAGAAGAACTGAAGCCCCATGTGGTCATTTGCTGCCAGTAACTGAGAGAGGAATTGCCCTTCGTCGCAAACATCCCCCATCAAAACATCAGAATTTTTAGCTCTGCCCAACAGATTCAAAACCACTTGTCGTAACATTTGGCAGTAGTTAAACATCATCACTTGCTTGAGGTTGCCCAGCACGTTGCTATATGCTTGAATCTCTAGCTCCAAAGTCCCCAGTTCCTGAGCGCTGAAGTAGGAATAGTGGCAAGTATGAAATCCGCTGTAACCGCCAAACTCAAAATCGCCGGTATCTAACCCTATTTGGTAGCTGTCCCGCAAAACTGGCAGTGATGCTCGCAGGTGAGTAGTTCCATGTAGGATGAGCGCTCCTACAAGCACACAGGTTCTAGATTGAACTTCCCTAGCGTTGAATTTTTCCAATAGCCCTAATGCTAATGTACCAGCACGATTGGCAGCTTTCATATCTTCTAAGATGCCATTTAACAGTAGACCATAGCTGGCATAAAAGAACGCAGATAATGGTGCATTACCATGCTGAATTGAGGCATTTACCTGAGACAGAATCAGTAACGGGTATAGAGTAGGAGTTGTGATGTAAGTAGGTGCAGCAATACAACCAACAATTCTGATCGTTGCCAAGCTTTGTGTTGCTGTCATTGGGGGTAGGTTCAACAACTCTGCGATCGCTCTGCTGTTAAACTGGTCAGTAGTATACTGAAATGCCTCGTTGATATCCTGCTGAGTTGGTTGATCGGGAAACTGAACGCCAAATTGACTCAGTACCTGTTTTCCCAAAGCGATCGCATCTAATAACTGGTGCTGCGATATGTAAGCTTGGATCTTAATTTCATAGATTTTCACCCGATCGAGGAGTGTCTTGGTTTGATGCAATACTGTTTCCACCCAGCGATCGATTTGTGCAAAATCTCTCGACAGAAAGGCATTTTCGGCTGCTAATTCATGTAGCTCCAGTGCCAATTCATACTGACTCTGCCAACAATCAGGGTTGAGCAATTTGATTCCCTTAGTTGCATACGTCACGGCTGCTTCATAGGCGGTTGCAGTTCTGGCTTTTTTAGCCGCTAGTAAGTTTAACCGAGCAATTTGCTCTTGTTCTGCTGACTGAATGATTAATATCGATCCCATATTCAGGTGATTGACAATATCAAATAGTTTTTCCTCTTGTTCTATCTCTGAGGTATTGTTGAGTAGCAGTTGACCAATTTGCAAATGGATTGCTGTTTTCCGATCGTCGGGAATCAGAGAATAGGCAGCTTGTTGTACTCGGTCATGTATAAATTTGTATGTAATAGTCTGTTGATTTTCTTGAGTAACTGCTTCAATTTCTTGCCCGACATAGAATTTGTAAACATCACCAATCGGTAAAATTAACCCTTCTTGTAATGCTTTCCACAAAGTAGCAGCTATCTCAATTTCTGATTGTTCCGAAACAATTGCCAAAGTTTTTAAATCAAACTGATTGCCAATACAAGCAGCTAACTGCAACGCCTCTTGAGTTGATAACGGCAGTTTTTGTAATTGAAATGCCATAAAGGCAACAACGTCATCTGTAACCGCTTGAGTTGTCACTTGTGCAATATCAAATTGCCAACAATTTAACTCAATATTAAATTTAATGAGATTTTCTTGATGCAATGCTTTGATAAATTGGGTTACAAAAAACGGATTACCTTTGGTTTTTTGATAAATTAATACAGAAAGAGTCCATGCCAAATTTTCTGTACATTTCAGTGTGTCAGCAACTAACTGATTCACTGTGACTTGATTCAGTGGTGCTAAAGTAATCGTATTAATCGTTGCTTGTGATTTGGCAATTTCACTCAAAGTCAACGTTAATGGATGTGCTGTGTGGATTTCGTTATCACGGTACGCACCAACGATCAAAAGATGACCTGCATCAGTCATTAACAGCTGCATTAACTTTAGTGATGCCGAATCTGCCCATTGCAAATCATCTAAAAATATCACTAAGGGATGTTCAGCACTGGTAAAGACTTGGGTGAATTTTTGAAACAATAAATTAAATCTATTTTGTGCCGCTGTTCCTGATAATTCTATGGCAGGTGGTTGTTGACCAATAATTATTTCTAGTTCCGGGATGACTTCAATGATTACCTGTCCATTTTCTCCAACTGCTGATAATATTTTGTTTTTCCACTGCTGAATCTGTGCATCACTTTCGGTTAACAATTGTCCCATTAAATCCCGGAATGCTTGCACAAAAGCACTGAAAGGAATATTTCGTTTAAATTGGTCATATTTGCCTTTGATAAAATAACCACGTTGGCGAACAATTGGTTTATGAACTTCGTTGACAACCGCAGTTTTACCAATGCCAGAAAACCCAGCTACCAGCATCATTTCTGTTGCACCAAGGCTCACTCTATCAAATGCTTGGAGGAGGGTTGAGATTTCGGTTTCTCTACCATAGAGTTTATCAGGAATAAGAAAGCGATCGCACACATCCCTTCGCCCAATTTCAAAACTCTGAATTTCACCAGTTTCTTTGAGTTGATATAAACAATTCTCTAAATCAAACCTCAGCCCCAAAGCACTTTGATATCTATCTTCAGCATTCTTCGCCATCAATTTCATGACAATATCTAAAATTACCTGTGGAATCTCTTTCCTATTCCCTAATGCAGTCGGCATTTTTGCAATATGACAATGCAACAATTCCATTGCATCATTTGATGTAAATGGTAATTCTCCTGTGAGCAATTCGTAGAAAGTTACACCCAAAGAATAAAAATCGGTTCGATAATCAATCCCCCGATTCATTCTGCCAGTTTGTTCTGGAGAGATATAACTCAGTGTTCCTTCTAAAACATTGGGATTGACAAGAGTTTGAGTTTCTCTTGGTAGTAGTGATGCAATGCTAAAGTCAATTAATTTAACTTGTTTGGTTGCAGGATTAATTAATATATTGCTGGGTTTAATATCTTTATGAATAATGCGATCGCGGTAGAGTATATCTAAGGTATTGCACAGAGCGATCGCAATCTGTAAAAATTCATCTAAAGACACCACATTATTGTTGCCGAAATAATCCTTAAGGGAAATTCCCCCAAAGTCTTCCATCACTAACGTATAGCCATTGTGGTAGGGTTCGAGGCTATAGGTTTGGATGATTCCAGGATAGTTGAGATTTTTGGCGATGGTATATTGATTGCAAAATTGTACTAGTTCGCTAAAGCTGGGATAAGGATTCTTCAGTAGCTTAATGACCACTGGTAATGAATCAATCTCTCGAACAGCCCGATAAACTAAGGTTCTGGAACCTTTGTAGAGCTTTTCGCTCAGGCTATATCCGGGAATATTAATCATAATAATGCCAAATCTTATACGCCAGATTTAGTATTCCCATAAACACAAAATCTTGTGAGATCAGTTTCTCGCATCATGTAACTAAAAATTAAATCTCGATTTCGGAATCCTTAAATTGCTTGTGCAGCAAACTTAGTAGTATTTTTATACTAATTAACTAATCTGTAGCTGTTGGAGTGTTACTCTAAGAACTTTAGAGATATTAGGATAGATATAGCCTTTTACTCTCTTCCTTCGCTGGAAGGGTAAGCATTAGTTGAGCATGAATGCTGAGTATGAAAATATATCAAAAAACCATGTTCAAAAGCTAAAAGTAGGGTAATTGAGCATTAAAAGAGCATTTTTCCGAGAGTGAAGGCTGAAAGTATTGATAGTATGTCGAGTTCGCGTAATCTGCAAGAAACTCACTTAAACCGTGCCCGCGCCAGTCTCAGACAGGCGCTGTCTTGGTATGGATATCTTCGTAAATCAGGACAGCTTTCATCTAACCCAGAATTGATAGGTTTACTGAAACCAGAATTAGAAACTCTCAACTCCACACTCAATAAACTCGATTCTAATGTGATTAGAATTGCTGCCTTTGGTTTGGTGAGTCGTGGGAAGTCAGCAGTTTTAAATGCTTTGCTGGGAGACAAGATTCTACAAACTGGCCCCCTCAATGGTGTCACCCAATGGCCTCGTTCGGTACGTTGGCAGCCAGGTAATAAAGTATTAGTAGAGTTAATTGATACACCAGGATTAGATGAAATTGAGGGTGAGTCACGGGCAGACATGGCACGAGAAGTAGTGCGTCAAGCCGATTTAATTTTGTTTGTCGTGTCTGGTGATATCACACGCACTGAGTATCAAGCATTGCTGGAATTGAGGCGATCGCAAAAACCTTTGATTTTGGTGTTTAACAAAATCGACCTCTACCCAGATACAGACAAGTCCGCCATTTACGAAAATTTGCAACAACTGGGTGCAGGAAATTCTCAAGCAAAGCCTCTACTACCCGATGAAATTGTCATGGTGGCGGCGGAACCAGCACCAATGGAAGTCCGGGTTGAATGGCCTGATGGTCGCGTCAGTTATGAATGGGAGACACCACCACCGCAAGTGGACGAACTCAAGCAGACAATTTTGAACATTCTCAATCGAGAAGGCCGATCGCTTTTAGCTTTAAATGCACTCGTCCAAGCACGGGACGCAGAAGAGTCCATCGCCCAAAAAACCATCGACTTACGCCAACAAGAAGCCGAAGACATTATTTGGCAATTTACCAAATACAAAGCTTTGGCTGTAGCCTTAAATCCCATCGCCTTTTTAGATATTCTTGGCGGAACTGTTGCGGATTTGGCTTTAATTCGCGCTTTGGCACGCTTGTATGGTTTACCAATGACTAGTTATGAAGCAGGGAAAATTCTCAAAACGATTTTATTGAGTTCTGGTGGCTTACTTTTGGGAGAATTAGGTAGTAGCTTCCTGTTGGGTTTGGGCAAGAGTACAGCTGCGATCGCCAGCGGTGACAATCCGACAAATATTACTGCCTTCGCTGGCAGTGCGATCGCCCAAGCTGGTATCGCCGGTTATGGTGCATACTCCGTTGGCAAAGCCGCTCAAGTCTATCTGGAAAAAGGCTGCACTTGGGGACAGTTGGGCGCTAGCAGCGTCATTCAAGAAATTCTCTCTCAAGTTGACCAAAATACAATTCTGTATCGTTTGCAACAAGAGTTAGGCATAAAATATTGAGAATAACTAATAATTGTTTCTCATTTGTTACCCTTTATAATCATTTATCAACTTCTATCAAACTCTTCTGACAATTGCTCTCAATTTCCGATCCCCGATGCAAGATTGAAGACATGACCATCTTTGCTGATGACTGCAAGTAACAGAAAATGCTGTAGCTTTTTCAAGCAAAGATTGCCACAGGGAAATCCCCACTCAAGTTTGCTAAAAAGATGACGGTGCTTACACCACTTTGTTTTAGCAAGCATATCTAAACTGTAAATGTGAGCTTTCTAAGGTCATTAGAATCTCTGCCGTTAATTTATATCTCTGGAAACATAAGGTAAAAGCGACATGACAACAACCTTAAACGTAAACCAAGCTGCTGTAGCTACAAATCTTGAGCAAGCGATTTTAGAAGCTATTACTGATGCTCGTACAGCCTGTGAGTTAAATGGCACTGATTCTGCTAATTGTGCCGTAGCTTGGGATATCGTGGAAGAATTGCAAGCTGAAAAATCTCATCAACATCAAGCAAAGCAAAACAAAACCTCTTTGGAAAATTACTGCGATCGCCATCCAGATTCTGTAGAGTGTCTAATATACGACGTTTAGGTAACAAAGAATTCAGAATTCACGAGCGGAGCCGGAGACGCTCCGCCCCCGGTCAAAATTCATACTGAATTCTGTACTAATCGCTGATACAGCAGATTGCAAGTAAGTGAGGTACAAAATTCAGGACTGATTTATCAAATATAAACAGTGTTTACCTCTTCCCTCCTGCCTCCTGCCTTCTGCCTCCTGCCTCAAAACCCGTAACTTTGTACTTCATGCAAATGAAAATTGCTGTAAATATATAGATTTAATTTCAATACCCTTAGGTTAAGCCCAAAAGAATTCATGTAGAGACGCGATTCATCGCATCTGAAAGATTCAGTTTTATTTGTCAATAAACCTTAACCCAAGTGTATTGAGTTTAAGCCCCCACTAAATCTTTCGCACAGCATTCCGCAGTCAAGATTTAGTGGTTTTCAATTTATTCTGAATTCTTCTTCTTCAAGTTTTTCGCAAATCAACTGTTGCTGATTGCGTTACTTGCTTAATCGCCTCTAAATCAAGCGGTGGTGTTTCACTTTCCATTCCCAACCATAAGAGAAATTCGATATTTCCAGCCGGACCAGTAATCGGCGACCAAATTAAACCTTTGTATTTCCATCCTAATTCTTGAGCCGCTTGCAACACTTGGAAAATGGCGTCAGCTTGGTCGTTAGGATCGCGGACAACTCCTTTTTTCCCGACACGGGATTTCCCGACTTCAAACTGTGGCTTGACTAACAATACAGCTTCCCGGCTAGCTTGAGTTAACTCCCACAAAGCAGGCAGAATTTTAGTTAAAGAAATAAACGAGACATCCACCACCGCCAAATCAGGAATGGGGTCATTTTCGCCATACAAATCATTTGGCCGTAGCTGTCGTAAATTGGTGCGTTCGCGCAAAATCACTCGCGAATCATTTCTCAAGAGCCAGTCAACTTGTCCGTAACCGACATCAATACCGTAAACTAGTTTGGCCCCAGCTTTTAACAAACAATCTGTAAAGCCACCCGTAGAAATTCCACCATCTAAACAAACGCGACCAACGACGGGAATCGCAAACACTGTCAAAGCTTTGGAGAGTTTTTCACCACCTCTAGATACAAAAGGCGATCGCTCTTTAATATTTATTTGAGCCGCAATATCAACTTCTGTACCAGGTTTATCAACTACCTGCTGATTAACAGTAACTTCCCCCGCCTGAATTAACCTCTGTGCCAAAGCGCGAGAAGAACATAAATTTAAATCTACTAATAATGTGTCAAGTCGTTGTTTAGCCAATTAACTAGACTCTCCTGGTAAGATTAAACTTAAAGCACGATTAATAATTTCTTCTCGGGTAACCAGCCATCAGCAATTTTTATTGTGCCTGACAATACATTTATACTATAAATGTTGCTGCCGCTATTTCAGCTATGTAAATTCTGCTAAATACCGCTACTGTCTAAGGGCTGAATTTTATAAAAAAGATATTAAATTTTAGCCTAAAAGTTATATTTTTTTGTCAAAATCAACACATATTTCTCTTTGGTTTTAAGATTAAACCTATATGCATGAAATGGAACAAATTCTTTCCAAAATTCAGGTGAAGCCGCAGGAGTGAAATTACTGCATTCTAACCTGATATTTAAAACAGGAGATAGGCTATCATGACACAGCAAAATGCTGCGCGACTTTTTCAAGCCGTAAAAAAAGATCAAGCATTACAGGAAAAACTCAAAGCAACAGCCAACCCAGAAGCTTTCATCAAAATTGCTCGTGAGCGTGGCTATGAGTTCACCGTTGAAGAACTAGAGACTGAGATTAACAAATTGTCAGAAGAAGATTTAGCCGCCATCGTCAATCCAGGATGGGGGACTAGACGCCACCTTACTCCTAGATAATTCCCCTAGTTTAGGTTTCCTAAAGTATAGGAACAACTGAATTTCCAAAGGGATTTACAAATAAAAAGTATTCGATAGCATAGTTGTTGACAGTCAACAGCTATGCTATTGTTTTTATTTACTTGAAGTTCTTCAAATTGGCGACTTGCGTAGGCGTAGCCCATCGTAGATATCGCTTTAACTTCTTGCTTCTTCGAGAATACACAACTAAAAACAATTAAGATACAGCAAAATACGTATATTACGGTAGTTTAAAAAACACAGCTTTAACCTAACAAAACTATTTTACACAGGCGCGATCGCCAATTTTAAACAGCAGATTGAGGGTTCATAAAAAAGCGATCGCCCCATAAAATCGAAGTGCGATCGCTGTTCACAATTATTGTAGGGTAGGCATCTTGCCCGCCCTTAAAATCTAAATATCAATTTCGCTCAACTCGCGTGTAATATGATCGAATGGTTCATCTACAAAAGCAGTATTAGCCACACCTGCTGCTGCTACTTGTTCCTTAGCTAGATCCTTGAGTATTTGGACACCGCGAACTGTAGGGCCAATAGGTACTCCTAAAGAATTGTAAGTTTCTCGCAGTCCTTGTAACACTCGCTCATCTAACACATTTGTATTGCCAGCAACCAGCGCATAACTGGCGTAGCGCAAGTAATAGTCTAAATCCCGTAAACAAGCTGCATAACGACGAGTTGTATAGGAATTTCCACCAGGACGAATCAATTCCGGCAGTTCTTCATATAACTTTAAACCAGCCTGCTTGACAAGCCCAGCCGCATTAGAGTTGATCGCTGCCGCCGCCTGTACTCGTGCTGTACCACTGTCGAAGTAAGACTTTAGACTATCGAGCGCATTCCGGTCAAAATACCGACCAGCTACGTCATAATTCTTAATTAAACTTGTTACCGCATCGCGCATTCCTTTTTCTCCCAATCGTTGCTATCTATGGTTTGATATTTATTTGGCTGCATTTATGCACCAGTAAATTTTTGTGCTATTAAAAATAGATTCGGCACAAAAACAAACTATCCACTACATAAGGATTCTATGCCAAAGTTGACCCCTATGTGATGAACTTTCCAGTTTTGTACAGATGATCGGCGAAAGGTTAATATAACCTGTAATCCAGATATCTGTAACACAAACTACAAAATACCCTAATGTCTAGTATTTAAGATATTTCAGGTGTGTCACGGCTTGATTGAGATCAGCAGGGTTAGGATGCTTTGGAAGATTCTGGTTTTACTTTAGGAAATTGGTAGAGAAGGAGTAACAATGACAACCCCACAAGAAGTCTTGAAATTAATCCAAGACCAAAAAATTCAGCTGATTGATCTCAAATTCATCGATACAGTAGGGACTTGGCAACACCTGACACTGTACCAGAACCAAATCGACGAGACCGCATTTACTGATGGCGTACCTTTTGACGGTTCCAGCATCCGGGGTTGGAAAGCGATCAACGAATCAGACATGACGATGGTACTCGATGCCAACACTGCTTGGATCGACCCATTCATGGAAGTGCCAACGCTAAGTATAGTTTGTAGTATTAAAGATCCCCGCACGGGTGAACCGTACAACCGTTGTCCACGGGTGATTGCCCAAAAAGCAATAGATTTCCTGGTTTCGACTGGTATTGGTGACACAGCTTTCTTTGGCCCTGAAGCTGAGTTCTTCATTTTTGACAATGCTAGGTTTGCCCAAACTGCCAACGAAGGCTACTACTTCTTAGACTCCGAAGAAGGTGCTTGGAATTCCGGCAAACTCGGTACAGATGAAAAACCCAACTTGGGTTACAAACCACGCTTCAAAGAAGGTTACTTCCCAGTTTCGCCGACGGATTCTTTTCAAGATATCCGGACAGAAATGCTGTTGACAATGGCACAATTAGGTGTACCCATCGAAAAGCATCACCACGAAGTTGCTACTGGTGGTCAGTGCGAACTGGGTTTCCGGTTTGGGAAATTGATTGAAGCTGCTGACTGGTTGATGATTTACAAATATGTCATCAAGAACGTTGCTAAGAAACATGGCAAAACCGTCACCTTCATGCCAAAACCAATTTTTGGCGATAACGGTTCTGGGATGCACTGTCACCAGTCCATTTGGAAGGATGGCAAACCTCTGTTTGCAGGTGATAAGTATGCTGGCTTGAGTGACATGGCGTTGTACTACATTGGCGGTCTTCTCAAACACGCACCAGCACTGCTAGCAATTACCAACCCTAGTACCAACTCATACAAGCGCCTAGTGCCTGGTTATGAAGCACCAGTTAACTTGGCTTACTCTGAAGGGAACCGTTCTGCTTCTATCCGTATTCCTTTGTCTGGCACTAACCCCAAAGCCAAGCGGTTAGAATTCCGTTGTCCAGATGCTACTTCTAACCCCTACTTGGCATTCGCCGCCATGCTTTGTGCTGGTATCGATGGCATCAAAAACAAAATAGATCCTGGTTCTCCCTTAGATAAGAATATCTATGAACTCTCTCCAGAAGAACTAGCAAAGGTTCCCTCAACTCCAGGTTCTTTGGAATTGGCGTTAGAAGCACTGGAAAACGATCATGCTTTCTTGACAGAATCAGGTGTCTTCACAGAAGACTTTATCCAAAACTGGATTGATTACAAACTGGCTAACGAAGTCAAGCAGTTGCAATTGCGTCCTCATCCCTATGAGTTTTACCTGTATTACGATGCTTAATTAAGTACCGTATCTAACTAAAAGTTTAAAATTTGCCACCCTAGAGGGTGGCTTTTTTTCATGGAGCATTGGGGATGCTGTAAAATTCTCTCCCATCTCCCCATTAGCTCATCGTGGCGTTGCTGCGTCCATAAATCATCCGAGTCGTCGCATCTATCTTCCCTTGAATGGGGTTCCAGTAGTGAGACGCTTCTTCAGGAAGACCAAGTTCTTGTGCAGCACGCATCAGCATTGATTGTTGGCGATTCTTGACTTGCTGATGTTCACGAACCATTAACGCACGAGATTTTTCTGCGATAGACATAACCATAGTCCTCCCTGCTTCTGTAGTGAATATATATTTTCTGTTTCTCTCTAAAAACTAATATAACAGAAAAAACTGTAACATACGATACTGTTTTGAATTGATTTTCAGAATTTTAGATTTTGAATGCGAGTTTATATGTAAGAAAAAGCTTTGCTGTAGAGGCTTTTGGGGATTTTATTTTTCAAAATCATTATTCAAAAGCAATAACATTGTTTACAAAAATTTATATGATATCTGTTACTTAAGTAGAGATTGAGTAATTGATTTTTTGAACTTTTACCCTTTTTTTATTAATCCAGTAGGAATACGGCAGTTACAAAAAACTAAGTTAGGATCGAATATAGGTTTATAAAACTTTATATAACTTTATGACAGTTACCTACCCACGTAAATTTCAGAATGCTTTGGGTGCAAGGGAAATCTTGAAACGGGTGGTATGCGATCGCCAGATCCATTTAATTACCCTGAATCGCTACCGCTACAGCGAACAACGCAGTTGTAAAGACCTGACAGACTTAATCGAGCAACTGAATGGACAGCCACAAGAACTAGTGCGGGATTTGTCTCATCACATCTCAGATGAAGCTCGTCATGCCATGTGGCTGACTGATTTACTCATCGATCTAGGAAGCGATGTTGGAACTCCCCCCGGAACTTCCTATATTGATGAATTCGATCGCCTACTCGACAAAGACGCCTACGATCCAAAACGCAACTTAGAGGATGGTATGATTGCCGCCCTAGCAGCAATTAACATTACCGAAAAACGTGGCTGTGAGTATTTTTCCGCCCACATTTACGCCCTCAAGCAAGCGCCACAAACAGAAGAAAACATCAAAATCCGGCAAACAATTGAGAAAATTTTGCCAGAGGAAGCAGGACATGTGCGCTGGGGTAACCGTTGGTTAGCAGAACTCGCGCGTAAAAGTCCAGAACATCGGCAAAAAATAGAGCAAGCCAAGCGAAAATATACTGCAATTGAACAGGCGGCCTTTGAATCGGGAATGGATATCACCTTGGGGGCCGAACTGCGGCGAGTTGCCAGCTTGCTGGAAGTAGCAAATACCATGCCACTTTGGGAACGTCCTCAGTACTTGATGGAACGCTTACCCCAAACTTTGTTAGCACCTGAGTTGCAATTTACTAGGATTCAAGCTGCACAACAAGCTTGGCAGCGCGATCCACAAGCGTTTTTCCAGAAGTTTGTGCCCATGTTCCTCAACGGCATCCAGCGAATAGAAGATAATCGCAAGAAAACAACCGTGTGAAGAGAAGGAGTGGGGAATGGGGAGATGCGGAGACAAACAGACAAGGTGAGAATTTGCAACAAGCCTTTCCTCCGAAGTTCTGTTCGTCAAAGACGTTGGCGAAGCCATCGCCAAAAGCCAGCGCTCAGACTTCTCTCCTTGTCCCCTTGTCCTCTTTTCCATGCCCCATTTCTTAGACAAGCTCAGATGAGGCGAAGATTAATTATGTATTGATGTAGGTAACCAGCTACTCAATCTGTGAGAAAACTTATTTGGGAATAAAGAGAAGTTGCCTTAAGGTTGTTCCCCAATTAGCAAAATGTCGGAATTAGATGTGTTTTAAATTAATTGATAACCTAAGTAACATCTGTTTCTAAAGCAGTTGAAGGTAGAGACGCACAGCTTCCCAGAAATACGAGTAATACTTGTGTGGCTTTTGAAGAGTTGGTGATGCCGTCCATCGAGGCAGTTGATTTGATTTGCCTTTTGATTTCCAGGTTTTATGCCAACTACTATATACAGCAAATTGCAGTTGAAATACTAAGCGATCGCTGAAGATTTTCGGTTGTTAACTGTATATATTTCTGCCAGAAAAGCATTGACATAAATGTTAGCACAACATCTTGTTTTCTGGTAAATTGTTTTGCAAAAACAGCCATTATTCCACGGTAATTAAACAACAGCATAGAAATTTTTGGCGAATTTTTGCATCACTTCTCTGCGCCCACTACCGCGATGACGTGGCGCATCATCTGGATTTTGTTCAGATTGCGCCGAGAGCAACTGTTGCCAAGCAGGCATCGAAAGCAGCCGATTGTCTTGGAAAGTTCTGTTTGTCCTTGGTATTGCCGGAAGCCGGCGTAGCTTGGGAAAAGCCGCAGAATCGTCTACAGAATTTCCACTTGGTAAGTGATTGTCCATTGCTTGGCAGTTAGAAGCTAAGGGGCCGAACACCAGACTCGAAACTAAAAGTGAAATGGCAGCACGCATAGCAGATGTCTATTTTGGAACTCTCCACTTCACTGATACTTAGCTTTTCTAGGAATATCCGGACAATTCATCAAAAAGTATTGTGTTTTACTGAAAATAAACTCTTCTTATCCTCCATTTAAATGTTCGACTAATAACCAATTACTGTAGTGATTCTGACGACCCCACACTGTAATTAATTGTTGGTCGGGATAAGCGTGTAATTGTTCGTTGATATGCGATCGCAAAGTCACAAGCTGCCAATTTTGCCCTTGATATACGTCGGGTGCAGTGACACTGAATCTGTATTTTTGCTGACCCAAGCGGTAGAAAATACCTTGAAAACACTTGCTTTCTGGGATTAGTACCTTGTCAACATTAGATTCAGAATACTGAACCGTGGATGGCCAAGAGCAATCACCACTAGCTGGATAGGCTAGTGGGTTATTTAAGTAATACAGTTGGCGATGCAGCCAATCCGAATGATTAGGCGGCAGATTAAAAAAAGGTACGATTATTGCTCTGGCGCGATCGTCTTGTAGTAGAGCCGCTTGTAGATCCCTGACAGGCAAATCCCTTGGCTGGCAGTTTAACTCAACACATATCGCCGCTGCCATTCCCGCTGCTTGACCAATGCCCATAACCACTGGTTGTAATCTGGTTGCGCCATTGGCAATGTGGGAGACAGAAATATTCTTTTCACAAACCAACAAACCATCCGTTGTGGCTGGAATTAGACAACTGTAGGGAATTGTAAAGGGAGTCCCAGTCCAGCGTCCCCCCCATTGGATAGATTTTGGTTGCAGTGAAAATTGAACACCAGGATAATGATGGTCGTTGGCGTAATTACCAACAGCGATTGCATCATTAAATATAGATGCTACTCTACCTCCAGCAACTGGCAAAATATCCTGTTCTCGGACGGTAGTTACTCCCACTAAGCGCCGACTTTCCCGGTAATAGGGGTGCAGCGCAAAAGCTTTTTGAGTGTGAGGAAATACTTGTTTTGCTAAACCATAACAACGACCAAGTTGGTTTTGAATAAAACGGGCAAAATTTTGACTGTGCCAGCGTGATTCCTGGATAAATTCACCTCTGGCTACGTCTGACTTTATCAGCCGATCTACCCCTTCGCCGTAGTCATTGCCACAGATTGGCCAATTAATCATGAAGCGATCGCCAGGCAAGCGTCCATAATTTAAAAATGTCTGTGCGCCATAGTTATCCCAAGCACCTGCAAATAAGGATGGATTATAGTTGGGCGCAGCCGGAATTTCTGGGGCAACGGCTTCACCAAAATCTTCCATAATCACTATATAAGTGGGCGCTTGCACCGGATATCTCTCGGTTAAAGAGTTAAACGTTACCGGGGCGCTGGGTTCTCCCCACTCAGATTGCAATTCCCAACCCCAACGGTAAGGTATGTCAGCTAAAGCCAACAAATCTCCTAATTCTGTGGCGTCGAGAATAATCTTGGCTGTGACAGCAAAATCAGCAAAGCGCACACCAGTAATAGAATCGCCTTGCCGATAAACTTCTAAAGGCACTTGTCCAGAAATCCAGTGCAGATTTGGCAATTCCCCCACCCAATCAGCAAAAATCTCTGCCCCAATGCGGGGATCGTAACTAAAAAAGCTTACCCAACAATTATCTAATCCCCCTGGTTGCCGATGTCGTAATTCCTGCAAAAACGCACCCCATAACCCCGTTTGCAAGGCTTCTAATTCATTGCCATCGGGTGCAGACACTCCTGCTGAAGTCAGCATTCCCCCCAACCAAGAAAATTCACTCACCAGAATCGTTTTAGCTCCCCGTCGCGCCGCTTGAATAGCAGCCGAAGTACCTCCAGTTCCTCCACCGACAACCAAGACATCAGCCGTATACGTCTGATGAACCATATGCAATTCCTCCACCAGGGTTAGCTTGCGAACTTTTTGACGTAAGCGCTATTTTCTAAGCACTTAGGATATTTTTTATCGTAAATAAAGTGTTTAAGACCCCTACGTCTACACGTAGCCCGGAGGCGGAGTGTCTCCGACTCCGCTCCGTTTCAGTCGTTGCTCAAATCCCCCGGAGTTGCTCCTCTTGGGGAGACCCCAAGACCGCACTCCTCTTCGTCTGAAACTGTCTTGAATGCGTGAATTTTGAATTTTTAATGCAACTCAAGCTAATGTAAATACTTTAATTGCTCGCGTTAGTTCAGACCAAGAAAGTATCAATACTGCTCTTGCAGCTATTAATTCCCAAAAAGCTAATATTAATGCTTTTGTTGCGAGTAAAAATGCTGCTCAGTCAAACTTGCAGCGGATAAAAGTTTTACAATAATTCAAACAAATTGTTGCTCCTTTTGCGGGTGTAATTACTGCTCGAAATGTAGACACAGGAGCTTGCCAGGTTTGCTCAAGCTCATTCGTCAGAAGTTAAGGTAATTGTACTTTTGTCATTTTTGGTTTACTGATTTGGGTTAATACAAAGTAAATTTGACAGATAATAGCTTAACGTTGACTGCTAATGTTACATCTAGTATCGTTGAGCGGGAAAAACCAACGTGAAAGCACAGGTATTTAGAGGCGTCAATCAACTGTCTTACGAAGATATCCCAGTTCCAACCCTGGAACCTGATGAGGTACTAGTACAGGTGCGGGTTGTGGGGTTGTGTCAGTCAGATATTAAAAAAATTCGTTATCCGTTATATGAACCGCCGCGCATTTTTGGACATGAAACCGCTGGTACGATCGCAGCAGTAGGATCTCAAGTCCAAGGTTGGCAAGTTGGACAACGAGTGGCGGTGATGCATCACATCCCTTGTATGCATTGCGCTTACTGTCTAAATGACAATTTTTCTATGTGCAATGTCTACAAAAATATTTCCACTACCGCAGGCTTTAATGCTAGTGGCGGCGGTTTCGCTGATTATGTCAAAGTACCCGGACATATTGTGCAAAATGGTGGGTTAATTCCCATCCCTGACAATATCAGTTTTGAAGAAGCAAGTTTTGTCGAACCCACTAACTGCTGTTTGAAAGCAGTGAAAAAAGCCCAAATTGCCCCAGGACAAACGGTGTTAGTCACTGGTGCAGGACCAATTGGGTTAATGTTTATCATGTTGGTGAAGTATTTCGGAGCAAAAGCGATCGCCACCGATTTACTACCCTCTAGAATTGAAAAAGCATTGCATGTCGGTGCCCAGGCGGCTTTTGATGCTCGTGACGCCGATTTACCTGCCAAAATTCATGCCTTAACTGGTGGACTAGGTGTTGATGTTACCCTGCTGGCTGTCCCCAGTGAAAAAGCTTTCTTTCAAGCACTTGACTGTACCCGCAAAGGCGGTAAAATCTTGTTTTTTGCTGAATTTCCTGATGAAGTGGAAATTCCCATCAACCCAAATGTCCTCTACCGTCGAGAAATTGACTTAATGGGCAGTTATAGCTCATCTTATCGGCTTCAGAACTTGTCAGCTGATATTGTATTTAATCAGCGAATTGATGTGAAAGCATTGATTAGCGATCGCTATCCATTAAAAGATTTATCAGCAGCCGTGGAAGCTGCGATCGCACCCACGGCGGAAACTTATAAAATTTTAATTTATCCGTAAAAGCGAGATGAGGGGGGATGCGGTTCGGCTTCTCTGCGAGACGAACGCTTACCGACCGGAAG
The DNA here is from genome assembly GCF_963920935.1 of Nostoc sp. CCY 9925. Lineage (NCBI taxonomy): Bacteria > Bacillati > Cyanobacteriota > Cyanophyceae > Nostocales > Nostocaceae > Nostoc > Nostoc sp. CCY 9925. The sequence goes on from NZ_CAWUDO010000018.1 coordinate 94,341, forward strand.
ATAAGGGGGATAAGGGAGTGTTAAAACTAGAATTTTAAAGCTCAGAGGTTCAACGACGAAGCTCAGAGGTTCAGCGACGAAGCTCAGAGGTTCAACGACGAAGCTCAGAGGTTCAACGACGAAGCTCAGAGGTTCAGCGACGAAGCTCAGATATTCAGCGACGAAGCTCAGATATTCAACGACGAAGCTCAGATATTCAACGACGAAGCTCAGATATTCAGCGACGAAGCTCAGATATTCAACGGCGAAGCTCAGAGGTTCAGCGACGAAGCTCAGATATTCAACGACGAAGCTCAGAGGTTTAAAAGTTTCATTCTTATCTCTCCCTGCCTCCCCTGCCTCCCCTGCCCCCCTGCCCCCCTGCCCCCTACCCCCCTGCCCCCTCCCCATATGCCCTACACCCTACTTCTCGTCGTCCTACTAGCCTTCTACCTCGCCTGGAATCTCGGAGCAAATGATGTTGCTAACGCGATGGGAACTTCTGTAGGTTCCAAAGCTGTTACTCTCAAACAGGCACTAATAATTGCTGGGGTATTAGAGTTTACGGGTGCTGTCTTGTTTGGACATCAGGTAACGGAAACTCTAGCAACAAAAATTGCTAATCCCGCTTTATTTGCCGCTACACCCGAAATACTTGTGATTGGTATGGCTACTGTGCTAGTTTCCTGTGGTGTCTGGTTGCAAATTGCCACATCGCGCGGTTTACCAGTGTCATCTTCTCACGCGGTTGTTGGTGCGATCGCTGGATTTAGTTGGGTAGCTTTGGGAATAGATGCAATTGATTGGTCTTCAATTGGCATGATTACGGTTGGCTGGGTTTTAACGCCTGTAATTAGTGGGGCGATCGCAGCATTATTTTATAGTCAAATCAAGCGCTGGATTTTAGATCGACCAAATCAAATAGTGCAGTTACAAGAGTGGATTCCCTGGTTGAGTAGCCTGCTGATAGGTGTTTTTGGTGTGATTGTATTACCTTCGCTGACTCAACCTCTGACAAATTTTTTAATTGAGCAAGTAGGGTTAAACATACCCGCTTATGACATTCCACTGTTAACTGGTGCAGTAGCAGCAGTTGGACTGACAATTATTAGTTGGCGACAATTGAAACAGACAGGAGATGGGGGGACGGGGAGATGGAAAGATGAGGGAGAACTAATTTTAAGTCCCCAGTCCCCAGTCCCCAGTCCCCAGTCCCCATTCCCCAGTCCCGTAGAACGCTTATTTGCCCGATTCCAGCTGCTGAGTGCTTGCTTTGTCGCTTTTGCTCATGGTTCTAATGATGTTGGAAATGCGATCGCTCCTTTAGCTGCGATCGTCTACATCCATCGCACTGGTAGCGTACCTGTCGATGGTATCACTATCCCTATCTGGATTTTAATTCTTGGTGGTGCTGGTATTGTTGGAGGTTTAGCTGTCTGGGGTAAAAAAGTCATCGCTACCATTGGCGAAAACATCATTTCCTTGCAACCTAGTAGTGGATTTTGTGCAGAACTCGCTACTGCTACCACCATCCTGATTGCCTCCCGCCTAGGTTTGCCAGTCTCCACTTCCCACGCCCTTGTTGGTGGTGTTGTCGGTATTGGAGTAGTACAAAATATTAAATCCATTAAGTTCAAAACTCTACAAGGTATTGCCGCCGCGTGGCTAATTACAATCCCTGTTAGTGCTGTCCTCAGCGCTGCCATGTTTAGCATCGCTCGGATTCTATTCCTTTAAAAATTTTTTAGAAGAATACAGAATACAGAATTCAGAATCAATTAGTGAGGGATTGGGGGTTGCCACTCTCTGATACCATTTCACAAAATACCTGATACAAATGATTAGTCTCTAATTCTTTCCCCCTGCTCCCTACCCCCTGCTGTTTGCTTTGCCAGAACACTAGACAATACCAAAAAAACGCATTTTTGCAGAATTGCTGCTCATTTATTAGAATGTTGTCCAGGGGATAGCGTAACCTTGAATTTCCACAAAAAGATAATTTAATCTCCATTTGAGATGTAAACTGTCACTCAAGTTACATTCCACACAAATTTACAGCTAGTTTCGCAAGTCAGAGAAATTTGTGGCGATCAGGCACTCACCTGGAAGTCTTTGATAATAATATTGCCACCAAAAGAATAAATATAGGACTGACGCAAATCATAATTTTGAATTTCAAGACAAATCTGAAACCGGCAAAAAACCGGAGTGCTGACTTGGGGCGAGCTAGATTTCTCAATCTCTGTCTTCCTGAAATCAGAACAGAGTGTGATTTATAATTTCCCACCAAGGGGTGATGCTTTGCAAACCCTGTGTCTTGCGTGACAGAATTACGTCGAAATGCGGAAGTGCTGTTAAAATTTTTAATTTATCTGACAAAATACAGGAAATTAGTATGAGTGCCAATCAAGTCTACGGGAAGCAGCTTTATTGTCAAGGCGTTAGAGGTTAGAAGCTAATGGGGCGATTCGAGAAGCAACCAGAAAACCCGCGAATCAGAGGCGAACTTTCCAGAGCGGCGGAAAATGCTCTCTGGGCTGTAGTTGAAGACTTAGAAAATCTCCAGCAGAATGTCCTCAGAGCTTTGCAAGAAGACATCAAGCGGCTTCAGGCAGAAAAAAATCGGTTATCTGATGACATTCAAAGCTTGGTAGAAGAAAAAGAGCATTTACAACAAGTACGGCAAATTACTGAGCAGCAAGTATTAATTCGTCAACTGGCAGAAGTTCTGGCGAAGCATATATCTTCACAGCTGCAATCTTCTCTGGCAAATTTAGCTACGCAAAATATAGAAGGTAAATCTTACGAACAAGCTGCATTAAAGTCCGCTGAAGTGAGCAGCAATGTAGTAGGTGAAATCAATGAAAAAGTCGAACACATGTTTGACAGTCTTGATGACACCGTTACTATCACTTTTAATTCGCTGCAACAAGAATTAAAGAATTATCAAAGTAATCTTTCCCAACAGCTGTCACGGATGTACAGCCAACAACAGCAAGGGGAAGCGATTTTGACAGAGTTTGTTAATCGCTTGCATGGACAACTAGAAAAAACTATAGAAGAAACTTCACGTAAAGCGCCAACAACAGGTACACCTACTGTTTTGCAACTGACGGAGCCAGAAAAAAATACTTTTTTGGAGACACCCCCCCAGTTTGGTGAAGTAGTCAAAAATTCCCCTGAGCCAATTTCCAAGACTCCTAATCCATTTTTCCAAAGCGAAACTCCATCACAGTCTGCTGCTGTTGAAAACAAAGCCATCAGCAACGACTCCTCCCAAAATCAAACTCCACCACAGGAAAACCTTACTGAGCCAAGTTCTTTTCTCAGGAACGACTTGTCTCAAAGTGAAACTCCATCACAGCCTGCTGTTATAGTTCCACCGTCAAACGAAACTCGACTACAGCCTGCTGTTATAGTTCCACCACCAAAGGAAAACACCACTGAGCGAATTTCTGTTTTCAGCAACGACTTGCCTCAAAGTGAAACTCCACCACAGCCTGCTGTTATAGTTCCACCACCAAATGAAACTCCACCACAGCCTGCTGCTGTAGTTCCACCGCCACAAGAAAACGTCACTGAGCCGATTTCTTTCCTCAGCAAAGACTTGTCCCAAAGTGAAACTCCACCACAGGAAAAAGCCACTGAGCCAATTTCTGTCCTCAATAACGACTTGTCCCAAAGCGAAACTCCATCAGAACCTACTAATACATCAGCACGACAGCAGGAATCAACACAACCGTCACTAAAAATTAACGCTCCCGAACTAGCTTCTGTCCTCCGCAAAAGTGTTCCACAGAGTAAAGCTAAACCTACGCCTGTGACTGCACTAGAGCCGCCGAAAGAAGCAAAAACTCCGGTACGGCGATCGCGCAGTTCCTCAGGCTTATCCCCGATCCAAATCGGTTTTTTACTGATTGTGCTATCCACAGTCATATCCTCGCTTTACAACGTAGCCATCAAGGTGATTTTCCACGACGGTTCCCAGATTTTCGGCGTACTAGAGGTAGAGCGATTACTACCACCGACTTTGGGCAATACTTTCTTAATTTTGACCATGCGATTTATGGTCGTAGTACCACTGTTGGTACTGTTGTCTCCTATACTGCATCCCAGGCTATGGCAAGATTTAGAAAACTTAGTTAATTCAGTGCGAGGAAATTCCACACCCACTAACGCAGCTACAAAGCAGATTTTGGTGTTGTCAATTGTTAGTGGGTGCTTTTTATTCTTGTCTCAAGTGTTAATTTATATTGCCATCGCTCAAGTTCCCACTGGAATCGCGATCGCACTTTTCTTTATCTACCCAATGATTACCGGTTTATTCTCGTGGTTTTTGTTCCGCGATCGCCCCACCATATTTCGTGCAGGAGCGATCGCTGCAATTTGCTGCGGCGAATTATTGGTTTTAGGAACTTCTCCTAGTACTGGTATTGGTAATACTTCACTAGGAAGCAGCGCCGCTATTATTTCTGGCGTAGCTTTTGCTGCATACATAATTCTGACACGCGTCTGTGCTAGTAAACTGCATCCGGTGACTTTTACTTTAATTAACTTCGCCACCATGTTGCTGTTGAGCTTTATTTGCTTGATGTTACCTTTACCAAGCAATTGGAACTTGCTAATTGACCCCACAAAAATGCTGGAACTGGTTTTAAGTGCATTTATTTTGGGTGTGTTGACTCTTTCTGGCTATTTGCTCAACAATGCCGGGATTAGTAAATTAGGTGCCTCGCGTTCAGCCCTCATCGGTGGTAGCATCCCAGTTTTAACTGTGATTTTCGCTGGGTTAATCATTCAAGAAAATTTAGATATCGTACAAATTCTAGGAGTATTGTTAGTAACTTTTGGCGCGGCGGCTTTCAGCTTTGAAACAATGCGAAATCAGGTTAAACCCTCTACTCCCGCCAATTAAATGACCAGTTTAACCAGCGCAGGTATAGATGGTAGCTACACCAGCTACCATCTATTTTTGCTTGCATACTGACACTATATATAGAAATCCGATTTGATTATAAAAAAATCCAAGTATATGCGTAACGCACCAAAACTATCGGATCGTGCGTTAGCCAGAGGCATAACGCACCCTACTGGCGTGTCAAGCTTAAAATAGTGCATTAACAAACTCTTGTGGTATGGGCGTCTCGCCCGTCCAGTGCAGACAAGATGCCCACACCACAAGAAAATTTATTGCAACAATTTAGCTTTGACACGCTACTACGTGTATTTCAAAAATCAAATATGAGTCGTATATAGGAAATTGCTGTAGAAATTCTCCCCTCTACCCCACACCCTTTGCATTTTTAGAGATTTAGCCTGATACAGATAGTAAAACACGTATATATGAGCAGTGTGAGTAACACTGGCTCAAGCAATTGAGCATGATTACTTGCCCCAGAGACAAGATTTGCAAGGAGTTGAGACGATTGCAGCACGTTTTGGAATAGTAACACCAATGTCTAGACCAATGCCCAATTTGAAAAATGATTGTGACAGATAGATTAACAAAACCCAGACACACCAAAGCGATTCCCAATCCAAAATGGGATGAGTTGTTTATTCAGCTTGGCAGACTATTGTCGCTACATGAATATAGTGAGCGATCGCCCGTGAAAAAGCTACTAACAGATGTTTAAAAAGTCTGCTGTTGTATCGATATTCTAGCCTTTACAGCTTTTTCAACGGGAAAAATCTTCCTAAAGTCCTAGTTTTTCAGGAAAGCGCTAGAGTAGATTTCGAGTTTTTAATAGACTAGCCACCACTTGGAAAACATCGTCTAAACTGTTCCACATTTATAGGACTTACGCAAGTTTCATATAGGACTTTTATTTGATTGCGTGAAAAAACTCGTTTTCAACTTCAAAAGGCTGATTCCCTATTCCCTAACTCCCGTCTGTAGCCACTCGCTGCCTATCGCGCTTACGCTGCACTTCTCTGCGAGACGCTTCTCTACGAGAGGCTTTGCCAACGCGAACGCGCACCACGTAAATAAGTTCAAAAATCAAAGCGGATTCCTATAGTTGTGTTCCTAAAGGTTGTTCAGAATCAAAAGTCGAAAGTCCAAAAAACTAGACTTTGACCATTGAATCTTGACCGGAGGCAGAGGGTCTCCACCTCCGCTCTTGACTGCGCTAAATAATGAAAATTTAAAATACTTTCATAATAAAAATATAATTTAATTACCAAAAAAAATATTATTAACGATCAAATTGAGTCGAATTTGTTTTATCATATTTTTGAGTAATCGCTAATTTTGCAGTTCAGTAAAGCCTAATGCCTGCACAGTTAATTGTGTCTGTATTGCATATTTTGGCGTCACTTCAGCAACACAATCAAGATAAATCATCTCTGATTTTTTAGCTTTTTTAAAATATCAAGGAATCTTAACTTTTTCCAAATAGGAATTATTTAAATACACATAAGTGATAAATTTTAAAAGATATAAATATATTCCCAAAGTGAAAAATAATGATACAATCAGTAGCGATGTTTGAAAAAAACAGGTATTTGGAAATTGAAATTATTTGTTCTACTTGATGTCTACACTTTTTCCTCAAGCCAGAAAGCTATATTGCCGAAACATCACTGGAGGTTGTGAACAGGATGATAGTTCGCAACTACCCATTTAGCTGAGCTTGTGAATCTTGGCACACTTGGTAAGCGGTTTCCTTCTAGATCGCTGCCGATTATTTCCAGTCGATTGTGTACTACAAATAATTCGTCAAAGCTAAATAAAAACCATCTTTTTCGACTCTATAGATATCCCAGATGAACCGCGTAAACTAGTTTTTACTTTGAGCTAGCTAGCATCATGTCATAATTAGCCCTAAGCAGCCTGACATTTTTGCTCTTCAAAGAAAACAAACTAGAAAAACCTAAAGAACTTAAAAGCTTTGTAGATTAATTGTAAGACAGTTGACTTTGAGGACTAGAAACCACGATCAAGCTAGACATGGTGATGTCTGAAAATTTTCTGGACAGATGTAAAGACAGTTATAGTAACAACACTGAATCTTTGTGTGTACCAGAAAATATGCGATAATAGTAGTTTGAGCTACCACCGATATCATAGTTATCGCATACTAATATAGTCTGAAGTAAAGACATTGCCTTCAGCCAGGTGTATACTACCTATTTTCACTCGATTAAAAATTGTGTAAACGTGCTATTCAATTGTCTGTAATATGAGTAACGACATAGATCTGATCAAACGTCTTGACCCCAGTGCGATGGATCAGATCATGCTTTATCTGGCTTTTAGTGCCATGCGGACGAGTGGGCACAGGCATGGGGCATTTTTAGACGCAGCCGCAACAGCAGCCAAGTGTGCAATTTACATGACCTATCTAGAGCAGGGACAAAACCTGCGAATGACAGGGCATTTGCACCATTTGGAGCCGAAACGGGTAAAAATTATTGTAGAAGAAGTTAGACAAGCGCTAACAGAAGGGAAACTGCTAAAGATGCTGGGTTCTCAGGAACCTCGGTATCTGATTCAATTGCCTTATGTCTGGTTAGAAAAATATCCTTGGCAACCGGGGCGATCGCGCGTTCCTGGTACTAGTCTGACAAGTGAAGAAAAAAGACAAATTGAGCAAAAACTACCAAGTAATCTGCCTGATGCCCAGTTAGTTAGCTCATTTGAGTTCTTGGATTTGATCGAGTTTTTGCACAAGCGATCGCAAGAAGATTTGCCACCCGAACACCAAATGCCATTGAGTGAAGCCTTGGGTGAGCATATCAAGCGCCGTCTGCTCTATTCAGGTACGGTAACGCGCATTGATTCTCCTTGGGGAATGCCCTTCTATGCTCTGACTCGTCCTTTTTATGCCCCAGCAGACGACCAAGAACGCACTTACATCATGGTAGAAGATACCGCTCGGTATTTCCGCATGATGAAAAATTGGGCAGAACGGCGACGAAATGCCATGCGCTTGTTGGAAGAACTTGATATTCTTCCAGAAAAAATGGAGCAAGCTATGGAAGAATTGGATGAAGTTATCCGTGCTTGGGCAGATAAATATCACCAAGACGGTGGTATTGCAGTGATTTTACAGACAGCTTTTGGTGAAAGAGAAGACTAGTACAACTGTGCAAAATTCCAAGTTTCCAAAGGCAATCTAGTAACGTGAGTTCAACAACCTCTCTCCAACTCTTCTCCGTGTTGGAGAGGAGCATTATAGTTTTTTTCATTTATTTTGGATCGCATCACCGATAGGGATGCACACCTGTCATTGGTGTCAACTTCAGCTCAAATAATAAATTTACCGTCGTTTTAGATACCTCAACTCCCTTAAAAAGGGGGCATTCGATTCTAGTTCCCCCGTTAAAAAAAGGAGTTATACCAAATCCCCTTTTATAACTAGGACTTACGCAAAAACTCTCTGAAACCCTTCTTTCTTCTCTGCGAGACGCTGCGCAAACGTGTCCATACAATTTTTCAATCTACAGCGGAAATTCCACCCAAATTGTTCGGTTCTACGACTGTTACGTGTACACAAATCAATATAACCTCTAGGTAGTAGTGAAGTGTCTACCCTAGACGCTATTTGTCGCTCTTGAATTAAGGGGTGAAAACTTGTGTACCAGTGGATACTGCCAAGTCTGTGCGAAATCTTGGCACAAAATCAATCAAGTGTAGCTGAATGTTCACCGACAATAGCAGAGCGGCAGTGGCGTGTCAGCCTTGCAGCAACAGAACACTTGCTCTTAAATAGTTTAGCAGCTGTTTCAGGTGACACGACCCAAGGATTAGTTTTAGCTGCACCAGCACCACTATTTAGTCAGCCAAAACTGGCTCAAAGCTTACAGACAGTAACTTTTACAGCAAAACCATTTAACCCTTTGGCGCTGATGCCATTTCAGATGCCAGATGCGATCACACCTCAAGATTGTGAAGTTGCCCCCTGTGAATCCGTACTTCCCCTGCTACCCGCCGATCCACTGGCAGCAGAACAGTTTTGCTTAGTTTTTACAGATAAATTTACATTAGTACTAGTTTTAGCAACACACAAAAACGGTAAAAAAACCTTTTCATTTTCTTTTGAGCCAGAGGTAGTACACCAGGCTTGGCGATCGCTAGGAGCGCGGGTAACGCTGACTAATCCAGAATTTTTTACCCAACTAGATGCATTAATACAACAGTATTCTCCAGTAGCACCAGATTACCGCATCGTCGTTCAGTTTAGCCAGCTGTTACTTGCTGGACTAACAGAACCAGAAGAGGACACCGCGACACGGAGAGAAGTCAGAGGGTCAGCTTGCGGCGAGCTGAACTTTGGAGGACATGGAGAAACGGAGATTTCTTTGCCCGCGTCATCGCATCTTCCCCTCTCCGTGTCTGCTGAAACCTCTTCCCGTCCTGATGTCGAATTGCTCCAGGCCTTTGCCCACGAAGTTCGTACACCTTTGACAACTATTCGCACCATGACTCGCCTACTCTTGAAGCGGCGGGACTTGGCCCCCAGCGTCATCAATCGCTTAGAAATTATCGATCATGAGTGTACTGAGCAAATTGACCGTATGGAGTTACTGTTTAAAGCAGCAGAACTGGAAACTTCTGCCCCAGTAAAATCTTCAAAAACTCAACTCACGCCGATGTCTTTAGACCAAGTGTTGCAACAAAGTATTCCCCGTTGGGAACAAGCAGCACAGCGACGTAACTTAACTTTAAATGTTGTTTTACCCCAGCAACTGCCAACTGTGGTTAGTAATCCCAGTATGCTGGATCGCGTACTCACTGGTTTGATGGAGAATTTTACACGCAGCTTACCCGCTGGTAGCCACATTCAGGTACAGGTTATTCCGGCTGGAGATCAACTGAAGTTACAATTATCGCCCCAACTGTTATCCAAAGATACAAATAAATCAGCTACACCAGCAACGCCGCCAATTCGCAAAGCCCTTGGTCAACTGCTGATGTTCCAGCCAGAAACAGGTACTATTAGCTTGAATATGGCCGCAACCAAGCATTTGTTTCAGGCGATCGGCGGCAAACTGATTGTTCGTCAACGTCCACACTATGGAGAAATATTAACAATTTTCCTGCCCTTGGAAGTTAGCAGCAATCAGGAAAAGCTAGGAGTTAAAAGTTAGAAAAATATAGCCGTAGTCACACAGGTTAGGACATTTTGAAAGCATGGAAGCTAGGAATAGTAATACTTTTACCTCCTTCCTGCTGCCTCCTGCCTTCTGCCTCCTGCCTTCTGCCTCCTGCCTTCTGCCTCCTGCTATACCAAGAAATAAATTACTACTACTTGTAGGGTAGGCGTCTCGCGCGCCCAATAGTTAGGGCGGACAAGATGTCCACCCCACAAGAAAAATTGAATGTTTTTTTATTTGGAAGTCTCTATATAACTGTTGCCTGGGCCGCACTGCGCTTGTCGAAGGGAGCTTGCTGAAGTGTTGACGATTCCCTGTTCCCTTTTAATTGCCATATGTAAAAATAGATGCCAAAAATGTATATAAATTCTGCTTCAGAGCCAAGTATACATTTAGGCAAAAATCAAAAGGAAAATTATGGCAATTTTTGAAGTTGTTGAACGGGAAAGTTTACGTTTAGTCAAAGTAACTTTGCAAAACGAAACAGTACGGACTGAATCTGGTGCTATGTACTATATACGTGGCAACATTCAAATGGAATCTAAAGCCCCTTCAGCAGGTGGGTTTTTAAAATCTTTAGCTACGGGAGAAAATATTTTCCGTCCTACATATACAGGTACGGGTGAATTATATTTAGAGCCTTCTTTATCGGGATATCACATCTTAGAATTAGACGGTAATGAATGGATTTTAGATAGTGGTGCTTATTGGGCCAGTGATGGCACCGTAGAAGTAGGAGTTGAACGAAACAAATTGGCATCAGGCTTACTTGGTGGCGAAGGCTTGTTTCAAACAAAAGTCAAAGGTAGGGGTAAAGTGGTGATGGTAGCACAAGGCCCTGTAGAAGTAATCAATTTACGAAATGACCGATTAGTTGTTGATGGAAATTTTGCGATCGCTCGCACAACCACTTTAAATTATCGTGTGGAAAAAGCTACCAAATCTTTTTTTGGTTCAATGACCTCTGGTGAATTTCTTGTCAATACTTTTGAAGGAACTGGTACTGTATTGCTAGCTCCTGTACCTTATTGGCAAGTCATGATGCTCCGCCAAATTATCGCCTCCATCCCCACACCTTCTAGCAAATAATCATCATTAAGTTGGAGAAGATAAAGAGAATCCAGAATTCAGAATTCAGAATTCAGAATCAATTAGTCGAGTATTCAGATCGACCACTAATTGTAAGCCAACAAATTTATTTTCTAGGGGACTGAAACTGAGTTATTCAAACGTTCGCAGACAAGGCAAATCGCTACTCTATCCGTCAGTCCTACAAAATTTATTCTGAATTCTGACCGGAGGCGGAGCGTCTCCGGCTCCGCTTCTGAATTCTAAATTCTACTTGATCACTCATTTCCAGTCGCGATCGCTCCTGGTAAATCACCAACACTGGCTAATTGCACTGTAAATGTGGAACCTTCATTTACTTTACTTTTGACAGAAATAGAACCACCACAGCGTAGTAGCAATTGCTGTA
>NZ_CAWUDO010000019.1:0-105595 GCF_963920935.1 Nostoc sp. CCY 9925
GAGCAACTTTACTTTCCGTTACATACTTTGGTTTTTTTGCGCCATTCTACTTAGAGCTAAATAATGTTGGTAGTTTCCTGCCCATTCGACAAACACTTCATCGTCAGACATTTCTCCTTGGCTATATTTTGCAAAAAATTCTTCTGAATTCATTTGGTACTTTATTTCATAGGTATTTAACTGTCTGGTAAGGGCAATCAGCGCATCTAGTGGAGAGGTATATTCGATGATTTGTTTACGCATTGATTTCTCCATTCAGTTTCATCAGTTTATACTAAGCTGTCGCGCCCACAAGTTGCACTTTTTGGAACGCGTAACCTTTGGTATATCGACAATGCTTTGGAAAAGTAAAGACGCGACAGCTTAAACACTCTTATCACTTCATCTTCGAGATAGTTGATTACCTTCATATTGTAAATCTAGATAATACTCTCTCAATTACCTCTCAAGAAACGCGATCGCCTATACAAATTTGGGAATACTGAAATTAAGTCCCAATTAAGGAGTATTAAAAATGGCAGAAAATCGTGTCAGTGCCAGTTTAAGCCCAGCAGATAAGTACGCAGTCATGCAGGCAATATCCACTATTCGGGAAAAGTTACCATTTTTAATTGATTTGACCCCTGAAGACCGGCGAACAATGCTGAAGATGGGAGATAAAAGTCGGGCTTTTGTCAGCAAAGCCTTAGAAGTGGCGACACAAAACCCTAATTTTTTGCCTCGTTCTTTTGATTTAGAAGAGATGCGCCGAGACTTGGAAATATATGAGGACTTGTATCCGGTGCTTTTGTCTTTAACCCAACTGCAAGAACTGGTAGATGATACCTGTATAGCCGCTGCTAGTGAAGCATATAGCGCAGCATTAGCAGTTTATAGCTATGCCAAAGCTAGCGGTGATGTCGCAGGATTAGATGCAGTCATTGATGAGATGGGACGCAGGTTTACCCGCCGTTCTAAGAAAAAGCAAGCCGAAGTCCCAGTTAGCTAAAGCCTAAAATAGGCGATCGCAACAGTTATCAATTTGGGTAGAATACACGTTATTTGTAGGGGCGCACAGCTGTGCGCCCCTACCGCGTTTTGTATGCAAAAATTTTTCAAACCCGCGCAGGCGGGTTTTGTTTGTGTAGCCGCGACTTCTAGTCGCCAAGGCATTTTTGAGCCTCAGAAGGTCAAAGTCGAGCCTCAGAAGGTCAAAGTTGAACCTCAGAAGGTCAACATTGAGCCTCAGAAGGTCAACATTGAGCCTCAGAAGGTCAACGTTGAACCTCAAAAGGTCAAAGTCGAGCCTCAGAAGGTCAAAGTTGAACCTCAAAAGGTCAAAGTCGAGCCTCAGAAGGTCAAAGTCGAGCCTCAGAAGGTCAACATCGAGCCTCAGAAGGTCAACATCGAGCCTTAGAAGCTCAATGCATAAAAATTATCTCAAAAAAATTTCATAAATTCCGAAATACACCTTGTATATTTAGTAATTATTCTGTAGGCATTAGCACCCCAAGATTGAATCTTGTAATGAACCCACAAAACAAGCCCAAGAACCTACAAGATATTATTAAGCAACGTCAGCAATTAGGTTTTGTGGGTCGTGAAGACCAAATAAACCAATTTCGGCAAAATCTAACATTACCCCCAGAAGATGATCGCCGTTGTTTTTTGTATAACATTTGGGGTGAAGGCGGGGTTGGTAAAAGCACACTTGTACGACAGTTTCGCAAAATTGCTGAAGAAGCAAAAAATATTACGGCTTATATAGATGAAGCCGAGAAAACTGTACCAGAAGTGATGGGTCGTCTAGCTGAAGACTTGGAACGGCAAGGTCATAAGTTGCCGCAGTTTAGCGATCGCTACAAAGTTTATCGTCAAAAGCGCCAAGAATTAGAAACCGATCCCGATGCTCCTCAAGGTTTTTCGGCTTTTATGGGAAAAACTGTAGTTAAAACTGGTGTGCGTCTGGCGCGTCGAGTTCCCGTTGGCGGTGCTGTATTTGACTTTGTAGATGAGGATGCTTTAGCTACCCAAGCGGGAGAATGGGCATCTTATGTTGCTAAGAAAATCACCAATAAAGATGAGGTGCAGTTAGTTCAAGAACCTGTGGAAGTCCTGACCCCACTATTTTTACAAGATATTTTTAAAATTTGTGAGAAAACTGCTGTTGCCTTGTTTTTTGATACTTACGAACGCACCGGGGAATTCTTAGATAACTGGTTGCGAGAAATTCTAGAGGGTCGCTATGGTGAAGTATCTTTCAATATATTGATAACTATTGCTGGTCGCCAGGAATTAGATAAAAATCTTTGGACAGGCAACGAGGGGTTAATAGTTAGTTTTCCTTTGGAAGCTTTTACCGAAGAAGAAACCCGAAAATATCTCACTCGCAAAGGCATCACAAACAGCCAGCACGTTGAAGAGATTTTACGCCTTTCTGGAAACTTGCCCTTGCTAGTGGCAATGCTAACAGACGCTTATCAAAATAACCCTAACCAAATAATTGAGCCGAGCAGCAGTGCTGTAGAAAGATTTTTAAAATGGGTTGATGACCTCAAACGACGACAAATTGCTCTCGATGCTGCCATTGCTCGGTGCTTGAATCGGGATATTATCGCTCAATTGAGAGGAGAACAAGAAGCTGATGAGCTATTTACTTGGCTAAAAGAAATATCCTTTGTCAACGAACGTACCGACGGCTGGGCTTATCACGATGTCGTCAAAATGCTAATGTTACGCCACAAGCGCCTATCATCACCGCAGGGTTGGGCTGAGATACATAGCAAGCTGGCAAATTACTACGACACCCTGCGGAACAAACTGCAATTAGAAGAAGAGAAGAAACAGCGCGATCCTAGCTGGCAAAGTCACACTTTAAATGTGTTGTACCACAGCTTATGTCAGTCACCACAAAAGAGTTTATCTCTAGCTCTCAATGAATTTCTCGTTGCACTCAAAAATCAACAAAAATTTGCCCAACAATGGGCAGAAACGATGCTTCAGGCTGGTAAAGATGCTGATTCTGCTGAAGTTAAGCGTTGGGGCGAACAATTAACTAATGGTTTAAAAGCTTATAAAGAAGACCGTTATCAAGTAACGCTTGAAATGTTTACCGCACTCCTACAAAATCCCAGTATTCAGATACAATGGCAATCTATTGCTCTAGGTTGGCGCGGTGAAACTTATCGCTCAATGAAGCTTTACACGAAAGCTCTACAAGACTTTGACCGCGCCATTGAACTTGACCCTAAATATGTCTGGGCGTTCATAGAACGCGGTATAACTTACCGCTTAATGAAGCAATACACACAAGCTCTACAACAATTTAACCGTGCCATTGAACTTGACACCAAAGATACCTGGGCGATGGCAAATCGCGGTCAAACTTACCGCTTAATGGAGCAATACACACAAGCTCTACAAGACTTTAACCGCGCCATTGAACTTGACCCCAAAGATGCCTGGGCGGTCGCACATCGCGGTATAACTTACCGCTTAATGAAGCAATACAGACAATCTCTACAAGAATTTAACCGTGCCATTGAACTTGCCCCCAAGCGTGCCTGGGCGATCGCACATCGTAGTGAAACTTACCGCTCAATGAAGCAATATACGGAAGCTTTACAAGACTTAGACTACGCTGTTGAACTTGACCCCAAGCGTGTCTGGGCGATCGCAAGTCGCGGTCAAACTTACCTAATGCTTAAGCGGTACAATGAAGCTCTTGCAGATTTTAACCATGCTATTGATTTAGATTCTGACAGTAATTGGTATTTATATAATCGCGCTTTAACTTACCTAGCTCTTAACCAACCAGACAAAGCACGAACTGACCTAGTGCTTGCCATCAAGCTTGCTAAAGAAGATTACAAAAAAGATCCTAAAGACTGGAATAATGCCTTTAACTTAGCCCTTTACTATTTAGCTGCTCAATATAATCAACCAGCAGAGCAGTTATATCGCTATGTTTTATCTCAAGGTGCTTCCTTAGAGCGTATTCATGCAGCTATCCAAAACCTGAATGACTTTTTAACTGTGTTCTCTAACCATGTGCAGGCTACATCTATGCGAGAGTTGTTGCAGTCTTCTCTAACTTAGGTCATGTAATTTCTACTACAAATATTAAGCAATGTTTGAGTTGGGGTACGTCCAATACGGTTTGGTTAAAATTTTTTCATCAAAATTCTAGATCCCAAAGACGCGATAAATCGCCGTCTCTACAAAGGATTGATTATTAGACATCTGGTGAAATTAATTCTGCGTTACCCAAAACCCTTGTAGAGACGTAGCATTGCCACGTCTCTACATTCATTTTCATGCCTATGTCTATTGTAGAGACGGCGATTTATCGCGTCTCTTACTCAATTGCAAATCTCTTGATACGCTGAAATAAGAGCTTAAAAAAACTAATCCAGTTTTCCAGTAAGGACAATGCCAAAACTGACATTGAGCGATGAACAAGTAATTGAATTAGTCAAGCAACTACCGCCAGAAAGTAAACGAGTAGTATTATTAGCCCTAGCACAAGAAAGCGAACAAAACCGTGATTCTCGTATGGAGTATGCTCAAACCCAATTACGCAACTTGTGTGCCGAACGTGGTTTAAATTGGGACAATATGTCAGAAGATGAACGCGAGTCATTTATAGATGACTTAGTGCATGAGGACAGACAGTGCTACCAGTAGTAGTGTTTGATACAAATATTTTGCTCTCTGCTATTGGTTGGAAAGGTAGTCCTTATCATTGTCTTGAATTCGCACGCCAAGACCGGGTAAGAGGTTTAATATGTCAAGAAATACTTGATGAACTGACAGAAAAATTAGAGCAGAAATTGAAATTTTCTGAGATTCAGGTAATTGAGACAATAGCTGATTTACTTAGCTTTCTACAACTAGTCACAATTACCAATACTTTAAATGTTCTTACTACTGACCCAAAAGATAACATGGTTTTAGAATGTGCAGTTCTTGGTAATGCAACTCACATTGTTACAGGCGACAAACGCCATCTATTACCTCTGGGCAGTTATCAAGGTATTGCAATTGTTAGTGCTAGAGATTTGCTTACTTTGCTTACACCTCAATAATCAAACCAACTTCATCACGTTTTGCAGTTCTAAGAGGTTGTTTGAAAAGTGGTTAGCTGTGATTTTAATTACCCGCCTTAATCCCCCCTTGTCAAGGGGGGAGACCGGAAATCCAGTTCCCTCCCCTTGACAAGGGGAGGGTTAGGGAGGGGTAAAAAATATTTGATACATCAATCATGAGTTTTCAAACATCCTCTAAGCTCAACTTTGAACCTCAAAAGCTCAACGTCGAGCCTCAAAAGCTCAACGTCGAGCCTCAGAAGATCAACCTTGAGCCTCAGAAGGTCAACGTCGAACCTCAGAAGGTCAACTTTGAGCCTCAGAAGGTCAACTTTGAGCCTCAAAAGGTCAACCTTGAGCCTCAGAAGCTCAACTTTGAACCTCAGAAGCTCAACTTTGACCCTTAGAAGGTCAACATTGAACCTCAGAAGGTCAACCTTGAGCCTCAAAAGCTCAACTTTGAGCTTAAATCAATTTTAAATGCCAAAATTACCTAAAAAAAGTCCGATCGATTCCGAAATAGAGCCTGTAGCTTTAGTAGTTATCTCGTAAACATTAGCGCCTCACAATTAAATCTGGTAATGAACCCCCAAAACAAGCCCAAGAGTTTACAAGATATTCTTAAGCAGCGTCAACAATCGGGTTTTGTAGGTCGTGAAGACCAGGTAAACCAATTTCGGCAAAATTTGGCTTTACCGTTAGAGGATGACCACCGTCGTTTTTTGTTTAACGTTTGGGGTGAAGGCGGGGTTGGTAAAAGTACACTGTTACGCCAGTTTCGCAAAATTGCCGATGAAGCAAAAATTATCTCGGCTTACATCGATGAAGCTGAGAAAACTGTACCAGAAGTCATGGGTCGTTTAGCCCAAGAGTTAGAACGCCAAGGTCACAAACTACCGCAGTTTACAGAACGCTACAAAGTTTACCGTCAAAAGCGCCACGAATTAGAAACCGATCCTCAAGCTCCTCAAGGCTTTTCGGCGTTTGTCGGCAAAACTATGGTAAAAACAGGCGTGCGTCTAGCACATCAAGTTCCCGTTGGCGGTGCTGTATTTGATTTTGTAGATGAGGATGCTTTGGCTAGCCAAGCCGGAGAATGGGCATCATATATTGCAAAAAAAATTACCAATAAAGATGAAGTGCGCTTAGTTCAAGAACCTGAAGAAGTGCTGACGCCGCTATTTTTGCAAGATATTTTTAAAATTGCTAAAGAAACTGCTGTTGTTTTGTTTTTTGATACTTACGAACGCACGGGAGAATTCCTAGATAGCTGGCTACGGGAAATTTTAGACGGTCGCTACGGTGAAGTATCTCTCAATATATTGATAACCATTGCCGGTCGCCATGAATTAGATAAAAATCATTGGGCACCTTATGAGGGGTTAATAGTTCGTTTTCCTCTGGAACCATTTACAGAAGAAGAAGCCCAACAATATTTAACTCGCAAAGGCATTACTAACAGTCGCGTTGTTGAAACGATCTTACGCTTTTCTGGAAACTTGCCCTTGCTAGTAGGAATGCTAGCAGATGCTCATCCCAATGACCCCAACCAAGTATTTGAGCCTAGCAGCAGTGCTGTAGAAAGATTTTTAAAATGGGTTGATGACCCCAAGCGGCGACAAGTGGCGCTTGATGCTGCCATTCCTCGGTGCTTAAATCGAGATGTCATAGCCAAGTTAAGAGGAGAACAAGAAGCAGATGAGCTATTTACTTGGCTTAAAGAAACATCCTTTGTCAACGAACGTACCGACGGCTGGGCTTATCATGATGTGGTGAAAACGCAAATGTTACGCCACAAGCGCCTTTCATCGCCGCAAGGTTGGGCTGAGATACATAGTAAGTTAGCAGACTATTACGACACGCTAGGTAACCAATTGCAATTGCAGGAAGTAAAAGCTTGGCGCGATCGAACTTGGCAAAGCCATAAGCTCAATATTTTGTATCACCGCTTATGCCAATCACCACAAAAGTACTTACCCGTAGCTCTCAATGAATTCCTTGCAGCTCTCAAAAATCAGCGCACTTTTGCCCAATTTTGGGCAGCAACAATGCTTCAGGCTGGTAAAGATGTCGATTGTAGCGAAGTTCAGCGTTGGGGCGAGCAACTAGCCAATTGGTTAAAAGCCTATGAAGACAAACATTATGAAGCTGCCGCCCAAATGCTCACAACCCTGTTGAGCGATGCTAGCCTTGAGGACAAATGGCGTGCAGTAGCTTTAGATTGGCGTAGTTATATTTACTCTCAATCTAATCAATATTCAAAAGCTTTAGAAGATTTAACCCAGGCGATAAAGTTAGCCCCTGAAGATGTTGATTATTTAACAGTTCGAGGGATGACTTACTGCCAAATGGAGCGTTACCAAGAAGCACTGCAAGACTTAAACCGCGCCATTGAACTTGACCCGAATTATCAATGGGCGATCGCAAGTAGAGGTGTGACTTACCGCCTGATGTACCAATATGATGAAGCACTGCAAAACCTAAACCGCGCTATTGAACTTGACCCTAATGACCAATGGGCGCTGGCACATCGGGGTGTAACTTACCGCCTGATGCACCGATATGAGGAAGCACTGCAAAACCTAAACCGCGCCATTGAACTTGACCCGAATTATCAATGGGCGATCGCAAGTAGAGGCGATACTTACCGCTATATGCACCGATATGAGGAAGCACTGCAAGACTTAAACCACGCCATTGAACTTGATGTCGATTACCAATGGACACCAGCCACAGGATTTAGGGGTTTTATTTACCGACGAATGCAACGCTACCATGAAGCACCACCGCAAGGCTTAAACCGCCCCATTATACTTAACCATAATTATCAATGGGTGCTGGCACGTCGGGGTTATACTTATCGCCAAATGCAGCGATACAGTGAAGCACTACAAGATTTAAACCGTGCTATTGAACTTAATCCCAAAGATGACTGGTCGCTGATAAATAGAGGTTATACGTATCTGATGCTTAAGTCCTACAATGAGTCTCTTGCAGATTTCAATCGTGCTGTTAACTTAAAATCTGATGTCGTTTTACCTCAGAGACCTGAAACCAGTGGGTTTCCAAACTCCCGTCAGGTTTTTTATGATTGGTATTTGTATAATCGCGCTTTAGCTTATCTAGCCCTAAACCAACTAGACAAAGCACGGGCTGATTTGGCTCTTGCCATCAAGCTTGCTAAAGAGCATTACCAAAAAGATGCTAAAAACTGGCGTAATAGTTTTAACTTAGCTCTTTACTATTTGACTGCCCAATATCATCAACCAGCAGAGCAGTTATATCAATATACTTTATCTCAAGGTGCTTCCTTCAATATCCGTATAGCAATCCAAATAGCAATCCAAGACCTGAATGACTTTTTAGCTGTGTTCCCTAACCATGTGCAAGCTACATCCATGCGACAGTTGTTGCAGTCTTCTCTAACTTAGGCATTTAATTTCCAGTAGAAATTGTGAAGCGATGCCAACAGCTCGCTTTAGGAATCAATGCTGTTTTGCAGTTCTAATACCAATTTGAAAAATAATTGCGAGGGTCTTTACCTTTTTAATGACAAATTCGTTTGCTATCGCTCAACTCAATTGCATAGAAATATGAAGCGATGCCTAGTTTGGGCTAGGCCTACGCCTTTACATTATGGCCGTTTGATGACATTGTGTAGGCGATCGCTATATCGATAACTCTTGCAAAAATCTTGCAAAGATTACTGCCGAGTATCAAGGGAACACACTAAAAAATTACCATTAAATTTTCTCATTAATCAGTTAAGACTTTCCTCTCAACATCAGCAAAACTTGGGATTAACCATTGGTACTTCTTTGAAACTCTCTGGTTGTGCTGCTAAACCTTTGTCAGCAAAATGCTTATTCATCAGCGCCGGGACTTGTGGTGCTTGAATCTGGCTGTAGCGGGTTTTATCTGGCATCACTAAGTTTGGCCCGGCTTTGCAGTTTTTCATACAACCAGTGCCCTTGATTGTAACTTGGTCTTCTAAACCGCGATCGCTTAAAGCAGCCTCCAACGCCTGACAAACTGCTTTACCACCACGTTTCATACAATCAGACTTTTGACAGACCAAAATCGTTGCTTTCGTCTTCGCTGGTTTTACCTTCGCATTATCAATTGATTGTGGTTCTTGTGGTGCAGTGATGGTTTGAACTCTCGCCATTTCAGAACGCGCCGCCATCACACGTTCAGCTTTGAATGTAACTTTGTCTTTTTTTATATCGTATTTTTTGTAACCAACAACTTGCAGCCAAGTACCTCGTGGTAGCCGCAAATCAAAAGCAGCCCGTAAATCCTTAGCGAGTTTAACGTAACACTCACCCTCATTAGTACCTAGCAGTAAACCTTTTAACTTATAGCCATCTTTAATAACAAAATCTATAAATCTGCCCTCAAGGCAAAATTCCGATACTTCCAGACTATGACATGCACCCATTTTTTAACCTCCTTATAACTAATACAAGCTAACTACAGTGATATTTTCAGCACCAGAGTAAAAATTGGCGATGTAAATTAGGACTTTTGGTAACGACTTTTCCAGCAAGATTCAAGAGTCCAAATCTGGTCTTGACGAGAGGCTGTGAATCGCCTTATCACACTCCAAAGTTGAACAGCCGCAGTAGCAGAACTAATTTCAACTTGTAATGGCTGATTAGTCACACAACTACAGGGAACATCTAATTCCTTTAGGCGTTGATAGACTTGCCAGCGGTCTGCCCAATTCACTTCAACAACGTGCTTGCTTTCTACTTCTGAACTAAACGATTTCAAGAGAATTGCCCTCAAAGTGCAACAAACTTGCAGTAAATACCGCGATCTAACTTCTTACTTTTTGAAAGTCATGGGAGTTTAACCTCTTAAAACCAGCATACCTTAAGTGCAAACAATTCTCATTAACTTTGAAAAAATAATTACTGGGGACACTTCGACAAGCTACTTCGACTGCGCTCAGTACAAGTCAGTGCATCGCTGGGGACTGGGGACACTTCGACAAGCTGCTTCGACTGCGCTCAGTACAAGTCAGTGCATCGCTGGGGATTGGGTATGGGAATAGGATAAGGGGATAAAGAGAATTGGGTACAAGGGGAAAAACTTCTTACTCAAGTCACCTTGTAACCTTGCTCCTTGTCTCCTCATCTCCCCCAGTTCCCAATCACCAATCACCAATCCCCCAGCCCCTTAACATCATTCAACAAACAAATAAACTGAACAATTTTTGTAGCTAAAAATTAAAAATTTAGTTATGGCGAATAGGCCTTGCCATTATTGTGAAAATGTTAGTATATAAAGACTGAGCAGTTAAAAACTGTAACTGCTAAAGAGCGAGGAGAACAATGTCTGAAACACAAACTTTGTTACGAAATTTTGGTCATGTATATGACAATCCTGTGCTGTTGGATCACAGCGTAACTGCCCCAGTTACAGAAGGATTCAACGTTGTATTAGCTAGTTTCCAAGCACTTTACTTGCAGTACCAAAAGCATCATTTTGTAGTTGAAGGTGCAGAATTTTACTCTCTGCATGAGTTTTTTAACGAAAGCTACAATGAAGTGCAAGACCACATCCACGAAATTGGAGAGCGCTTAGATGGACTGGGTGGTGTGCCAGTTGCAACCTTCAGCAAACTAGCAGAATTAACCTGTTTTGAACAAGAATCTGACGGCGTATATTCTGCACGCCAAATGGTAGAAAATGACCTAGTTGCTGAACAAGCAATCATTGGTGTGATTCGCCGTCAAGCCGCTCAGGCAGAGAGTTTAGGGGATCGGGCTACACGCTATCTCTACGAAAAGATTTTGTTAAAAACTGAGGAACGTGCTTATCATCTGTCTCACTTCCTCGCTAAAGACAGCTTAACCTTAGGGTTTGTGCAAGCTGCTCAAAGCTAAAACTCTCATAATCTAGATTTTTCTACCTAGAGCGAAAGAAAAAGTCAGCAGCATTAACTCTTAAAATATTATAAAAAATGGCAGAGAGTAGCATTTCTATCTCTCTGCCATTTTTAATCTAAGTCAACATATTTACATCATATTTAACATTGAAAGTATTTAGCAATTAGTTGACCAACATATATTTTGCTCTCAGTAACCTATTTGTTATAAATAAACACGCAGATCTCTGGCACAATAAATCAGTATTTGTTGAAAATTCTCATCAAATTAAATAAAAAATCTTCGCAAGAACTAGAAAGAATTTAGCATCATAATTCAATAAAATTAGAAATACAAAATAATGATAGGGCATGGAGCATTGGGCATGGGGCATTGGGAGATGAGGCAGTGCTGTTAGCGGTAGCGGGGCGTTAAGCCAGTGCCCAGTGCTGAGTGGGGAATCGCACTTCTTTACTCAGATCTGGGAACTATTTTGCCCCATGCCCCATGCCCTATCAAGTTAGAAAACTTAATAATAAAAAGCACGATAGGGGATAAACACCCTTAAAATAATCAGGATTTGTATTCTCGTACTCCAAGGCAACTACTATGCCCCGCCGTGATGACCTCCGGAAGATTCTACTGTTAGGCTCTGGTCCAATTGTGATCGGACAAGCCTGTGAGTTTGACTACTCTGGCACTCAAGCCTGCAAAGCGCTGCGAGAAGAAGGCTATGAAGTGGTGTTGGTCAACTCTAACCCTGCAACGATTATGACCGACCCGGAAACAGCCGATCGCACTTACATTGAGCCGCTGACTCCGGAATTGGTCGAAAAAGTGATCGCCAAAGAACGCCCTGATGCTTTACTCCCAACGATGGGAGGACAAACTGCCCTGAATATCGCTGTTGCTTTAGCAAAAAATGGCGTGTTGGAAAAATACGGCGTTGAGTTAATCGGCGCTAAACTGCCAGCCATTGAAAAAGCTGAAGACAGAAAACTTTTTGGTGAGGCAATGGCAAGGATTGGGGTAGCTGTGTGTCCCAGTGGCACAGCGGAATCCTTAGAAGAAGCAAAAGCGATCGCTCGCCAAATTGGCACGTATCCGCTAATTATTCGTCCTGCCTTCACAATGGGTGGAAGTGGCGGCGGTATTGCCTACAACCAAGAAGAATTTGAAGAAATGGCACAGGTGGGTATAGATGCTAGTCCTGTTTCGCAAATTCTTATTGACCAGTCTTTACTTGGCTGGAAAGAATACGAACTCGAAGTGATGCGTGACTTGGCAGATAACGTAGTGATTATCTGTTCCATCGAAAACCTTGATCCTATGGGCATCCACACTGGCGATTCGATTACCGTGGCTCCCGCGCAAACCCTCACTGATAAAGAATATCAAAGGCTGCGGGATATGGCAATTAAAATCATCCGCGAGATAGGTGTGGAAACTGGCGGTTCTAATATTCAATTTGCCGTTAATCCTGTCACTGGAGATGTGGTAGTGATTGAAATGAACCCCCGCGTTTCCCGTAGCTCGGCTTTAGCTTCTAAAGCCACCGGTTTCCCCATCGCTAAAATGGCAGCCAAGTTAGCCGTAGGCTACTCCTTGGATGAAATAAAAAATGACATCACCAAGAAAACTCCGGCATCCTTTGAACCAACAATTGACTACGTAGTTACAAAAATCCCCCGCTTTGCCTTTGAAAAGTTCCCTGGTTCGGAACCAGTGCTGACAACCCAAATGAAGTCAGTGGGAGAAGCAATGGCAATTGGGCGAACTTTCAACGAATCTTTCCAAAAAGCATTGCGTTCTCTGGAAACCGGACGCGCTGGCTGGGGTTGCGACAAAGCCGAAAAATTACCCAGCGGCGAACAAATTCGTGCCCTACTGCGGACACCAAACCCCGATCGCATTTTTGCCGTGCGTCATGCCTTACAGTTAGGAATCAGTGCCGAAGAAATCTACGAACTTACTGGTATTGACCCGTGGTTCTTGGATAAGATGCAGCAAATTCTAGATGTGGAGAAATTCCTCAAGCGCACATCCTTAAAAGAATTGACAAAAGAGCAACTTTATGAGGTGAAGAGGAATGGGTTTAGCGATCGCCAGATTGCTTATGCTACCAAAACCACTGAAGATGAAGTCCGCACCTATCGCCAACAACTAGAAGTCATCCCAGTTTACAAAACTGTGGACACCTGTGCAGCGGAGTTTGAAGCGTTTACTCCTTACTACTATTCTACCTACGAAGAAGAAACAGAGGTTTTACCAGCAACTAAGCCCAAAGTCTTGATTTTGGGTGGTGGTCCTAACCGTATTGGCCAGGGAATTGAGTTTGACTATTGTTGTTGTCACGCCGCCTATGCCTTGAAAGCAGCGGGCTACGAGACAATTATGGTTAACTCGAACCCAGAGACAGTTTCCACGGATTATGATACCAGCGATCGCCTTTACTTCGAGCCGTTAACAAAAGAAGATGTCCTGAATATCATCGAAACTGAAAATCCTGTAGGCATAATAATCCAGTTTGGCGGACAAACACCCTTAAAGTTGGCTATTCCGCTTCAAGAATATTTGCAGAAATTAGGGATTAGGGAGAGTTCCCAATCTCCACTCCCCAAAATTTGGGGTACATCGCCAGATTCCATCGACATGGCAGAAAACCGAGAGCGATTTGAGAAGATTCTCAAGGAGTTAAATATTGCTCAACCACCTAATGGTATTGCTCGGAGTTACGAAGATGCCCTGATTGTCGCCAAACGCATTGGCTACCCAGTGGTGGTGCGTCCTAGCTATGTATTGGGAGGACGGGCCATGGAAATCGTCTATTCCGATACCGAGTTGGAACGCTACATGACCTTTGCGGTGCAGGTAGAACCAGACCATCCAATTTTAATTGATAAGTTTTTAGAAAATGCCATAGAAGTTGATGTCGATGCGATCGCCGACCATACAGGACGGGTAGTCATTGGTGGGATTATGGAACACATCGAACAAGCAGGAATTCACTCAGGAGATTCTGCTTGTTCGTTACCTTCGATTTCCTTACCACCGGCAGTTCTCAATCAAATTCGCACTTGGACAGTGCAACTGGCGCAAGCGTTGTCAGTGGTGGGGTTGATGAATATTCAGTTTGCCGTCATTGGTGCAAGCAGCTATTCTCCGCAAGTTTACATTCTGGAAGCTAACCCCCGCGCTTCTCGCACAGTGCCATTTGTTTCTAAAGCGACGGGTGTCCAGTTAGCGAAACTAGCATCCTTAATTATGTCAGGCAAAACCCTAGAGGAGCTACGCTTCACCCAAGAAATCATCCCGACCCATATTGCTGTTAAAGAAGCTGTATTACCCTTTAATAAATTCCCTGGAACTGATACAATATTAGGCCCAGAAATGCGCTCCACTGGTGAGGTGATGGGGATTGACAGCGACTTTGGACGAGCCTTTGCCAAAGCCGAAATGGGTGCTGGAGAGCGTTTACCCTTAAGCGGTACCGTGTTTGTATCAATGAGCGATCGCGATAAAGCAGCTGCCGCAGTTGTGGTGAAAGAATTTATCGATTTGGGCTTTAAGGTGATGGCCACACTTGGTACACGCCGGGTTCTTCTCGAACAGGGGTTAGATATTGAATTAGTACTTAAACTTCATGAAGGACGACCCCACGTCCTAGATGCAATCAAAAACCAGAAAATCCAACTGATTATCAACACACCCTCAGGGGAAGAAGCCCAGACCGATGCCAGGTTAATCCGCCGCACAGCCTTGGCTTACAAAATCCCCATTATAACTACCATCGCAGGTGCAAAAGCTACCGTCGCCGCCATCCGTTCCTTACAAACTACGACCTTGGATGTAAAAGTCATCCAAGACTACTGCAACATTGTGAGGGAGTAGGGAGTGGGGAGATGAGGGGGGGAGCAAGGGAGCAGGGGAGAAAAGTTTTTCCCCTCGCCCCCTAGCCTCTTTTCCATGCCCAATGCCCCATTCCCTATTCTGAAAAATTAAACAATCCTTACAAGATAATGACTATAGTTCTCATTGAGATATTTTAACAAATATGAGGA
Source organism: Nostoc sp. CCY 9925 (assembly GCF_963920935.1). NCBI lineage: Bacteria > Bacillati > Cyanobacteriota > Cyanophyceae > Nostocales > Nostocaceae > Nostoc > Nostoc sp. CCY 9925. The sequence goes on from NZ_CAWUDO010000019.1 coordinate 15,004, forward strand.
AGTTTCTTTGAGCCAGATAAGTAGTGAAATCGTCTTTTGGACGGTCTTAAAAGGAAAAATACTACTGCATAAACTGGAAAGACCAGGAAATTTATCCAGGTATATAGCCAAAACCTTATCAGAAAGGTTACAATTGTTAATATTAATCTAATAGAAGAATGTTTAAGAAATTACCCTTTATCTAACTGTAGATACTTGTGGAAAGTAGGAAATAGCTGTAACTTTTAGCAGTTAAGAAGCTCAATTTTGATTATTTATGAGCAGCCGAATTTATCGGGCGCGTAAGTTGCAAAGCATAAGTATGGGTTCCCAGTCAGACTGGTAGCACCCATCTAGAGCATCTATCCCTGAATGACCCTACCATCAAACCCATCATCACCAAAGAGTAGCGCCATGAAGACCGCTCAGACAGCCACAGACCTCGTGCGGACTTACCTGCGTGAGATTGGCCGTGTGCCACTCTTAACACACGAGGAAGAGATTTTCTATGGTAAGCAGGTGCAACGTTCAACGGCTTTGCACGAATCGCGGGAAAGTCTTGCCATCCAGTTAGGTCGTCAACCAACTCTAGAAGAGTGGGCAAAAGCGACACAATTAGAACCAGCAGAGTTGAACGAAGCGATCGCTGATGGTGAAATTGCCAAGCGCAAGATGGTAGAAGCCAATTTGCGGCTGGTGGTCTCTGTTGCCAAAAAGTACATCAAGCGCAACGTCGATTTACTGGACTTGATCCAAGAAGGTAGTATCGGAATGCAACGCGGCGTGGAAAAGTTTGACCCCACGAAAGGCTATAGATTTTCTACCTATGCCTATTGGTGGATTCGCCAAGCTATCACCCGTGCCATAGCAGAAAAAGCTCGTACCATTCGTTTGCCTATCCACATAACCGAAAAATTAAATAAAATTAAAAAAGCACAGCGGCAATTGTCTCAAAAATTGGGACGCGCTCCCACAGCTGGTGAGCTAGCCCAAGAATTGGAATTAACACCAAAGCAAGTGCGAGAGTATCTAGAAAAGGCGCGTTTACCCCTTTCCTTAGATTTGCGTTTAGGTGATAACTACGACACCGAACTCGGAGAAATGCTGGAAGATCCAGGAGCTTCTCCCGAAGAGTTCGTTATGCAATCTTCCCTATCTTATGACTTAGAGCGCCTGATGGGTGACCTCACGCCACAACAGAGGGAAGTAATCACGCTGCGCTTTGGGTTAACTGATGGGCAAGCACTGACTCTAGCAAGAATCGGTGAAATCCTCAACATTAGTCGGGAACGAGTCCGGCAAATCGAGCGGGAAGCCTTGACTAAACTTCGTAAATCTAAAGCCAATATGGATGAATATTTGGCAAGTTAGTCATTAGTCATTAGTCTTCTGTTACAAAGTCTGAGCGCAGGAAATCTCCGCTCAGGCTTTGCGCTTAGTCATTAGTCATTAGCAAATAACTAATGTCCAATGCCATATGCCGAATGACCAATGACTACTGAACAATTGGTGAGAAAATACGCTGCTTTTGGTACGGTTACACCCACTTTCACCAGCAAGTTAGCCTGTTACATTATTTAACAGGAAGACCAAATAGCCAATTGAGCCAAATCTAGGAAAGGCATTTAGTCTCCAAATCACGAATACCGTAGTTAGGAATGGTAGTCAAGGAGATCAAAAATGAGTAATCCATCCAATCGCGTCTCAGAATTTTTCAATAGTGAATCAGAAACTAGCGATTTGCTATGGCAGTACGTTAAGTCCTTGAGTCCTGAGACAGTTACCCAGCTATCTAAACCCACTTCTCCAGAAGTTTTTCAGGTGATGGAACGTAACATTACAGGACTGTTGGGAAATTTGCCTTCAGAACACTTTGGAGTTGCTGTAACCACCAGTCGTGAAAGCCTCGGTCGGCTTTTAGCCTCTGCGATGATTAGCGGTTATTTCTTGCGTAACGCTGAGCAAAGAATGAACTTTGAAATCGCCCTACAAGGAACTGAAACTAACAATAGCGAAATTGACTAAAAATATTACAGCATAACTCAGAATTGATGAGTCAGACTTGGCAAGTCAAACAGGTTTCTCACTAAAGTTTGAGAGGAATGCTTGTGTACTTTACCTTATTTGTAATTCGCTGTAATATTTAGGAAATTCAATATTATTGGGCTGAAGTCACTCACAGTTATGGCTGTATAGTATGAAAATAGCCATGTGCAAAATCCTTGTCTAGAATTTCCAAATATATCACATAAATATTTGACAAGATCCAAAAAACAAGCAAATTTGGATTGAAATTGATACCCAAAAAGTTCAGAGTAATGCAGAATTCATTAATTTGTTTTTCTCTAAACCTACCTAATTTGGGAATTCCTGAAACCAGAGGCGCATTTTTACAATGAATAAGAAAAACGTGTGGATAGACAAATAGCGATAAACAACATTCGCAATCAATACAAACTCGGCAGGGTTAACAGTAGTCTGCCGAGTTTTGTTATGGGGCATTGGGGAGTGCTGTTAACTTTATTCAGGGCGTTGAGCCATTGCTGAGTGCTGAGTAGTGAGTTAGAGAGAGTTTTTCTCCCCCTGCTTCCCCTGCTTCCCCTGCTTTCCCTGCTTTCCCCATTTCCCCACTCTCCACTCCTCACTTCCATAAACCATGAGTCAAACCAGTTCTTTCTTACCTCATAAAATCATTGGCGTTGCCGTAATTTGGAATGACGAAAAGCAAATTTTAATTGACCGCCGTCGTCCAGAAGGAGCGATGGGTGGTTTGTGGGAATTTCCTGGTGGTAAGATTGAGCCTGGTGAAACTATCCAAGAGTGTATTCAACGGGAAATTTACGAAGAATTGGCAATAGCGATCGAAGTCGGAGAGCATCTAATCACTATTGACCATACCTATACAGACTTACGCGTTACCCTGACAGTACATCAGTGCCGTCATGTTACAGGTGTTCCCCAGCCATTGGAATGCGACGAAATTCGCTGGGTAAGCTTGGAAGAACTTGAAAAGTTTAGTTTTCCAAAAGCAAATATTCAAATTATTGATGCTCTCCATGCCCTATTCCCGTAACAATCTATTAATTGCATCAGGTTGAGTCCCGCAATTTTCTACAATAATCGCAGAGACTTTGATAAATGGTGTCAGTAAACAAATGCCTAAAACCGTTGCCGAGGTGATGACCCGCGATCCAATAGTTGTTCGGGCACAAACTCCACTCAAGGAAGCTATCCAAATTCTCGCAGAACGCCACATCAGCGGGCTACCGGTTGTGGATGATGGCGGTAAATTGGTGGGCATTATCTCAGAAACCGATTTGATGTGGCAAGAAACTGGTGTAACTCCACCTGCATACATCATGTTTCTTGATAGCGTTATCTATTTGAAAAACCCTGCTACATATGAACGTGACTTGCATAAAGCATTAGGGCAAACCGTTGGGGAAGTCATGAGTAAAAACCCCATCACTATTTCCTCTGATAAAACTTTAAGGGAAGCTGCTACAGTTATGCACGATCGCAGTGTTCACCGGTTGCCAGTACTTGACGGCACGGGCCAAGTAATTGGTATCCTGACTCGTGGTGATATTATTCGGGCAATGGCAGCAAGTCAAGACTAGTTATTAGTCATTAGTCATTAGTCATTAGTCAAGAGTTTTTAACCCTTGACTCTTTTTTATACGTTTGAAAATCAAGGATAATAAAATGACCATTACTCCAGAGTCTGTTAGACAATTGCTTAGTTCTGAGGATTTGGGCGATCGCTTGCGTGCAGTAAATCAAATCCGTCAATTAGAACCAGCGATCGGTTTTGAATTGATTCAAAGTGCCATTACCGATCGCAATGCCCGTGTCCGCTACTCAGCAGTGAGTCAAATGGATACACTGGGAAAACAAGATTTACAGTTATCTTTGGAGATCTTACGCGATCGCTTGGTCAATGACCCAGAAATAGATGTACAAGCAGCAGCAGCAGATTGCTTGGGCGCTCTGAAGTTACGCGAAGCTTTTGAAGACTTGGAGAAACTTTACAATACAACCGATGAATGGCTAATACAATTTAGCATCATTGCTACACTAGGTGAGTTAGGCGACCCGCGATCTTTTGAACTACTTAAACAGGCACTCTCTTCAGACAATGAATTAGTCCAAACTGCGGCTATTAGTTCTTTGGGTGAGTTGGGAGATATACAAGCGGTTCCCCTTTTAGCTCCTTATGCTACCAATCCAGATTCGCAAATCCGTTACAGACTTTTACAAGCCTTGATTCATTTGGGTAGTCCAGAAGCCAAATCTATATTAGAAACTCTGGTTGATGATGATGTAGAAGCGATCGCTACTGAAGCTAGAGAATATTTGCAATCAGCTTAAGCTTATAAGCCTGAATTCTAAATTTTGTGGTAAAACAGCCCCTCTTTGAAGTTTCCCTACTTGTAAAACCCTCTCCCATTGCGGAGAGGTTTTTATTTTTCGCAAGACGGGGTAGAAGAGCCACTGCCATTCTGTTATGAGTACTTTCATAAAAAACTTTTAATTTCTAAGTAGCGGTAAAGCCCACGATTAAGTACTAGTATACTTAGTTATTGATTGACTAAATGTATAAAAATTAACTTAAAGTAGATATTGTTAGGAAAATATTCATATATAGCGATTTACTAATAAAGATTGTGTGAATTAAGACGCCAGTAGATGCGCTTACGTAATTGCCCGGTTAATATACAAATACAGAGAAACAAATGAAAACAAAATTTTTCATTTAAAGCATTACTAATCAGAGGAGAAATATAATGAAAAAGTTAACTATTTTAGCAACAACAATTGCAGCATCTACTATCAGTTTAAATGTAATTGGTGGTATATCTAAAGCTCAAGCTGCTTCTTTAGTTCCTCCAGTAGAAGGAGAAATTCAACTGACAAATGTCGCTTGTTTGACTGGTAGCTGTATTGATACAACTGCCTATGGTTACACAGTCACCAGTCAGAATTACAACGCAAATTACCTGCCAAGTCTATTATTTAGTGATGATAGTTCAACCTCAAATTCTTATGGTTTTGGTATTTCGTTCAGTCAGCCAGATGCAGGAACTAACACAATTGCAGGTGAAAATTGGTTCCGTCCTGTAGCTAGAAAAACAGACGGGACTGTACCCGAAAATGGTCAATTGGAAGTTGGTCAGTTCAAGTTTGACTTTGCTAGCACAATTAGCGAGTTAGTACTATCATTCTTTGATGTGGAAGATATAGGTACTGCTATTCTGAGCGTTAACGGTGGTGCTTTTGCAGGAACAGTTACTCCAGGAGATAATGCCAATATCAAGAAAGTGACCTTAACAAATGTCAATTCTTTTGAGGTCAAACTCGGCAATATTGGTGGTAAATTTATCACTGGCGATGGTGTCCGTTTGGATGTTAACCAAACTGTACCTGAACCAGGAACTACTGTGAGCTTAGGTGTTTTGGGATTAGTAGCTTTGTTTAGTTTGCAGAAGCGTAGAAAAAACTCACAAGCAGTTTAATTCTGACCATGACTGTCCCTGAATTCAAAATGGAAAATTCAAACAAGAAGTAATTTTGAATTCTGAATCTTGTATAGAAAATATTAATGTTTGCGTGTATATCTTACTAGCAAATAGAATTTTTCATCGTTAAATTGAGTAGATAAAATAACTAATCATGCCACTTAGTTATTTTTATCTACTCAATTTTATTATCTGGGTAAATATAGTGAAATCCTTAATGAATTTTAGGCGCCGTATACCTGTGACCAGGTTGTAACTATAAATACTGTAACAGATGCGATCGCCAACAACCCTTGAATCAAATTCCCAACCAGTGTACCGACGACAATTCCGATACCCGCTTTAACTGCTAATCCTAATTCACGTCGGTAAAGATACTCACCAATAATTGCTCCCAACAGCGGCCCTAGTAAAATTCCTAACAGTGGCCCTCCAAAGGGTAAAGCTGGCAATAATCCCAAAAATCCCAGCACTAAACCGACAATCGCGCCAATCTGCCCCCACTTGCTAGCTCCAGCTTGTCTTGCTCCTACGTAACTAGCTAAAAAATCCACACCTACACTGAGTAACAAAACAATAATTGTCATAATTAAGGGAATCTTAATCGCTGCCAAGGAACTGCTAACGATTCCCCAAATGATAATTGCAATTAAAATTAAGCTGGCACCCGGAATCGCAGGAACTACCGCGCCGATAATGCCCACACCCATTACGGCAATTAATAGCCAATAGATAATTTGCATAGATAAAATTTGAAATTTCCAAATCAGTTAATCATTTGTAGGGTAGCACCGCTGTGCTATCCCAAAACGTGTTACATCCAAAAAAGAGCATCTAAAAAATGATTGATTTATAAAGTAAATTTATTGCATTTTCTCAAAGATGCTTGTCCATTTAAGCAAGATGATGATAAATATCTGGACTTCAAGCTTAATCAAAGATGCGATTTATACTATTTAAAAAAACTCAACAGCAAGTAAAAGCACTTACACCTGGGGATTAGAAATCAATGCAGAGAAAAATATTAACTGGACTAAATTCACAAACCTACGAACACCCTTTCGATCGCAAAGCCTTAGCCTCTTTACAAAAGATGCCTGGTGTCTCTCTGCTACTCAAAAAAATAAACGAGTACGGTATCGATCGCCTACTCCGCATCCAAAGCCTTGGCAGTAGTATCAGAATTACCCCTCGTAATTTTCCCCAATTGCATCAGACATTAGTAGAAACTTGTGAAATTCTTGATGTTAACCCACTTCCTGAACTATATCTATTTCGAGCCACAGGTCACATTGAAAGCTATATTGTTGGAGTAGAAAAACCTCTTATTGGTATCAATTTAGATGCAATGGAGTGGCTTGATACAGATGAATTGCTTTATATTTTGGGACATGAAGTCGCTCGCATTAAGAGTCAGCATATGGTTTATCACCAAATGGCATTTGTGATGCCGACTTTAAAAAATTTGTTGAGTAGTACTACATTGGGAGTCGGTGGCTTGGTAGCCAGTGGTATGGAATTGGCTTTATATAATTGGCAGATGATGGCTAGGTTCACTGCCGATCGCGCTGGTTTGTTGGCTTGTCAGGATATTAATGTCGCAACCAGCGTATTGATCAAAGTTGCAGGTTTACCAGGTGAATACTTGACTACTCCTGTGATTGAAGATTTTCTAACTCAAGCGCGTGAGTTTGCATCCCAAAATCTTGATAGTGCTGATCGAGTAACCAAAATATTGAGTTATACAGAATCTGGACTTCCTTGGGTTGTGATGCGGGCTGGCGAGTTATTAAAATGGGTTGATTCTGGAGATTATGATAAATTAATTCAACAGAAAGATTTAAATACTACACCCGAACCAACACAAGGAAATACACCAGAAGAAACAGAAGGGTGGAATTTTTTAACTTCTTGGTGATTGAATTTTAGATTTTAGACTTCGGCTACGCTCAGTCGAAGCCCAAAATCTAAAATTGACTAAGAGTAACAGCTAATTTATCAGCAATTCCCGCGATCCATTTTTCGTCTTGTTTGGTGTAACTCCGAGGGGCGTTCGCTCCCAAAATGAGGACGCCTCGATCGCCAATAGGTTGACAAATTACCCCTTGAGTATTTTCAGGTAAATAATCAAATTCAATCCTACCTGGATAAACTTTTAGCGCCACTAGATAAATCGGCTTTTGTTTTTCGAGTACCTGTTTTAAGATTGCTCCTGGTATAACCTCAGATTTAGTACCCAAAATTCCGCGACGCAACAAAACTTTACCTTGATCAAAAACTACTAGCGATCGCGTTACTGTATTGGTCAACAATAAATGAGATGCCCAAGCTAGTTCAGTTTTCACAGGTTCTGGTAAGTCTGGCGCGAGTATAAAACCCTCTTCTCCGATTAGTTCTACAGTATCAGGCGATCGCGGCTGTACCTGCTGCCAAATTAAGCCCGTCAAAATTAACACCGCACTCAAAATCACACCCAACACATCACCACGCGCTTGAGATTCGGTTAGTTGCGGTGTCAACAAGCGGTTAATTAGCAAAAGTACAGCGCCTAGCCCACCTACAACAATGGGTAGACGCCGCAAAACTCGATTGGGATCGGATTTGGTCATTAGTCATTGGTCATTAGTCATTGGTCATTAGTTATTGGGCATGGGGCATTGGGCATTAGTCTTTCTCCTTGTCCCCTTGTCCCCTTGTCCCTCTCCTACTCCTCCCCTGGTTCAATAATTCGCTGGAAAAGATAACCAGTACCTCGGGCTGTCAATATTAATTCTGGGTTGCTGGGATCGTCTTCTAACTTTGCCCGCAAACGGGATATATGTACATCTACTACACGGGTATCTACATGGCGTTCTGGTGTGTAACCCCAAACTTCCTGCAAAATTTCTGAACGGGAAAAAGCTTCTCCTGAGCGACTGACTAACAACTCTAGTAAGCTAAACTCCATACCTGTCAATCGAATCCGCTCGTCACCTTTATAGACTTGTCGCTTATTGGTATCGATTTTAATGTTAGCGACATGAATTACACCAGAACTGGGAATGCCAGTAGCACTAGTTTTGTCTACTCGCCGCAGCACTGACCGAATCCGGGCTTCTAACTCTTTAGGGGAAAACGGTTTAACTACGTAGTCGTCAGCACCTAATTCTAGTCCAGTGATGCGATCAGCTACATCCCCCAAGGCTGTTAGCATAATAATGGGAACATCTGATTCTTTGCGTAATTCTTGACAAACACCGTAGCCATCTAGCTTTGGCATCATCACATCTAAAACTACCAGGTCAGGATCGGCTTTGCGAAAAGTTTCCAAAGCTTCTTCTCCGTCACCAGCTGTCACGACATCGTAGCCAATCATCGAAAGGCGCGTTTCCAAAATCCGGCGAATGCTGGCTTCATCGTCTACTACCAAGATTTTTTCTTTATGACTTTCCAAGTTAATCGGCGCTCCTTCACTAAAAATTTACATGATTAATTTTTAATACCATAATATTAAGATATCATTCCATAAATTGATTTGGAAAAAGCTCTAATTACCACTATTATTGGATTTTAGTCTTATCCAAAAATTTAAGTAAATATTAAGATTATTTAATAAGATTTACGAATGGCAAAGCCAAAAAGTTTTTACGTTTGTAACGATTGTGGGGCAGAATCCCCTCAATGGTTTGGTAAGTGTCCAGCCTGTGGCACTTACAATTCTCTAGAAGAACAAATGCTGATCCAATCATCAGTAGATGTACCCAGTCGGGGAGGAGTAAGTGGTTGGCAATCAACTCAAACCAATGGCAAATCTCACTCTAAACCAGCTAAAGCACGAGCCTCCTTAACATTTGACCAAATTACCGATCGCCAAATCGCCCGGTGGGAGTCTGGTTATGAAGAATTGGATCGGGTACTTGGTGGTGGGGTTGTCCCTGGCTCTATGGTGTTGATTGGTGGCGATCCGGGTATTGGGAAATCGACATTATTACTGCAAGTATCAAATCAACTAGCGCAGAAATATCGCATCCTTTACGTAACTGGTGAAGAATCGGGACAGCAGGTAAAATTACGAGCTTCTCGTTTGGGAGTATCAAAACCCGTAAATGTCCCTAGTGAGGAAAATGTCAGGGTAGTAGTAGATAATACACTTCCCATAGACCCTGACAGTATAGGTGCAGATTTATATGTACTGCCAGAAACAGATTTAGAAGAAATTTTACGCGAAATAGACTCTCTAAAGCCAAACGTGGCAGTGATTGATAGTATTCAAACAGTATTCTTTCCTGCGTTGACTTCTGCGCCTGGTTCGGTGGCTCAGGTACGTGAATGTACTGCGGCTTTGATGAAGGTGGCAAAGCATGAAGATATTACCATGTTGATTGTGGGACACGTCACCAAAGAAGGAGCGATCGCCGGGCCGAAAGTTTTAGAACATTTAGTAGATACAGTGTTGTATTTTGAAGGCGATCGCTTTGCCTCCCATCGGTTATTACGCACAGTCAAAAACCGCTTTGGAGCAACACATGAAATCGGCATATTTGAAATGGTGGCACACGGACTGCGGGAAGTTCCTAACCCCTCAGAGTTATTTTTAGGCAATCGTGACGATCCCGCGCCAGGTACTGCCATTGTCGTTGCTTGCGAAGGAACTCGCCCGATTGTTGTAGAATTACAAGCCTTGGTGAGTCCCACCAGCTACCCTTCCCCTCGGCGTGCAGGTACTGGCGTAGATTACAACCGCCTGGTGCAAATTCTCGCCGTTTTAGAAAAACGCGTGGGGATTCCCATGTCGAAATTAGATTCTTATGTTGCTTCTGCTGGGGGATTGAGTGTAGTAGAACCAGCAGTAGATTTAGGAGTAGCGATCGCGATTGTTGCAAGTTTCCGCGATCGCATTGTCGATCCCGGTACAGTTTTGATTGGGGAAGTTGGTTTAGGCGGACAAGTGCGATCGGTTTCCCAAATGGAACTGCGGTTGAAAGAAGCAGCTAAATTGGGATTTAAAAGAGCGATCGTGCCCAAAGGCACAAAATTTCCTGACCTCAATATTGAAATATTACCAGTATCTAAAGTAATAGATGCAATTATCGCCGCCATCCCCCATCAAGAACTGACAAACGACGATTTAGAACCCGATGAATATGAGTAAAGGGACTGGATACTGGGTATTAGCAAAACAATTCCAGTCCCCTTGACACACCAAAGGACAACCCACCATGACAGCCATCACCCAAGACTACCAAATCACTTGGGAAAAATTACCCAATGATTACAAACTCCCAGATGACCCAGTGGACAACATCAACCAACCGGCCTTAGCAGCTGCACTCACAGAAAGCCTACAATTAGCCGGAAAAATTTCAGCTAACGCCCTGACAACAACTAATTACGGTATTTGTGCCACTTTAAATAACAGAATAGTTATTAAAGCCCCTGATTGGGCTTTCATTGCCAAAATTAATGTTAGTAGAGAAGAAGTAATACGCAGTTACACACCTCAATTACAGGGTGATATTCCTGTAATTGTGATGGAATTTGTTTCTGATACACAGGAGACAGAGTATTCTATCAAAGCGACGTATCCCCCAGGAAAATGGTTTTTCTACGAGCGCATTTTAAAAGTACCAAACTACATCATCTTTGAGCCAGATAGTGGTAATTTCGAGATGTATCGCTTACAAGACACAGAACAGTACGTTTTGCAAGAGCCTGATGAAAATCAACGCTACTGGATAGCCCAAATCAATCTTTACCTTGGAGTATGGCAAGGTACTCGTGAAAACCGCACAGGAAAATGGTTGCGGTGGTGGAATGAACAAGGAAACCTTTTACCTTGGGGAACAGAATTAGCCGAACAAGAACGCCAACGTACTGAACAAGAACGCCAACGTGCTGAAAGACTAGCAGCACAATTGCGGGCTGCGGGAATTGAACCTGAAGATTAAACTTCTGGTAAATAATTTAGGATTGCTAGATTTAGTTAAAAATTTGCTAAATACAGCAGATTTCAAGTTAGGTATTGTACATAACGATTCGTCTGTTACCCAAGTAAAAGCGGATTCCTTACTATGTTGTTTTCAGTCGCTACACTAATGAACTTCAGGCATTTCAGTTAGTAGGCGGTCATTATGAACCGATGAATTTGACTGAGGGACGCATACTAATGCCAGAAATAGATTTAAGTTTAGGCTTATGGCAAGGTTCATTTCGAGATATTGAAAGATTGTGGTTAAGGTGGTTCACTTTAGCAGGAGAATTAATTCTCGCACCCACAGAAGAAGCTGCTGCCGCTACCCAACGAGCTATAATTGCTCAACAAGAAGCTGCTCAAGCTAGAGAAAAAGCAGAACAACTGGCAGAACGTTTACGTCAGTTAGGCGTTAATCCTGACGACCTAGATTAATTATTGTAACTTCGGATATTTTTTCTTTATTTTTTATTAATTTATGTTACTAGTAACCAGCTTTTACAACACATACAAGAAACAATGAATAGAAGTAGAAATTCTTCCATTAAGGAGCATAATTTTCTGTTTTAGAAGAATAATGACTTATATTGAAAGCTTCTATATGTCGATGTAGCAATATCAGGTTGCAGAAAGATTAATTTTTAAGAGCGATCGCATATCCATTACTTGAAATATATATAATATTTAGTCTGATAACTCTATAGCAACTTCAGTTTTAGCAAAACACTATGAGGTTATGCTAAGTGCTAGCTGTTTCAAACGTTAGTAGCAATTGACTTACTAAGGCTAAGATAAGGTTAAATAGCGAATCTAAAAAGCGATGCCCAAAGCACTCGCAGATATTACCGCAGACACGGGCTAGATCCTCGCTGCAAAAATACTTAATATTAAGTAGTACTAAAACCTACTCAACTAAAAATTGTTAATTTGGTCACATAAGACCATCTAAAAAGTGTAGAAAAGTGTATTTCCTAATTTTGACGGTGGTGCTAACCTCTATTTTATAGATGATATCAGCCTTTATCTGCTAGAGTTTCTGACTTTCAGCAAACCAAATAATCTATCAATAATTAAGATCGCTAGGAGTGCGATGATGATGTCACAGTCCCCTTTGACAAGACCAGAAATAGCCGCTGGAACTCTAATCGATAACCGCTATATTATCCAAAAACTTTTGGGACAGGGAGGATTGGGGCGAACTTATTTGGCGTTTGATACTCGTCGTTTTAATGAAGCTTGTGTTCTCAAAGAGTTTGCACCCATTGGCACAGGAGAAAGCGGACTCGAACAATATCGCAACTTATTTAAGAGAGAAGCCAAAATTCTTCACCAACTGCAACATTCTCAAATTCCCAAGTTTTTGGCTTGTTTTGAAGGAGATGGTCGGTTGTTTTTAGTGCAAGAATATGTCGATGGTAAAACATATTCTCGGCTGCTAGGAGAACTTCAACGCCAGGGAAGAAATTTTTCTGAAGACGAAGTTATCCAGTGGCTCAAAAATTTACTGCCTGTGCTGGAATATGTCCACCAGCATAATATTATCCATCGAGATATTTCCCCTGACAATATTATGCTACCAGATGGCAAAGATTTGCCAGTACTGATTGATTTTGGTGTTGGCAAGCAAATTACTGATATCAACGAAGCCAAAACTTCTAACCAAATAACTTTCGTTGGTAAAATGTCCCTCGTTGGGAAAGTAGGATACGCTCCTCGCGAGCAAATTAGCTTAGGTTTATGTTCTGCCTCTAGTGATATTTATGCTTTGGGAGTAACAGCTATTGTACTACTCACAGGTAAAGATCCATCTTTATTAATGGATCAGTACTCCTTAGAATGGAACTGGCGTTATTATGCCTATGTGAGTGATGATTTCACTCAAGTACTCGATCGCATGTTAGCCGATAGACCCAACAAGCGATACCAAACAGCTAGAGAAGTAATCGCAGATTTAGAGCGTCTTGAACAACCACAAGTACTAACATCTCCTGTAATGGCAAATGATTTGCCTCCCACAGTATTTAATCCTGAATATCAGGCTATGTCGGCAATTTCCGAATCATACAACCAACTAGGAGAGACGATCTTTAGTTCACCCGGTTTAACTGTGAGTCCACAAATTCGGGGAATTGAACAACAACAAGCTTCCCTTAATCCAGCATTTGTTAAACATTGTCAGCAAGAGTTAGCTTACCACATCGGACCAATGGCAACTCTAGTTCTAGAAGAAATATTGGCTCAAAATCCTTACATTTCACCTGATCAATTTGTTGAACTGATAGCCGCAGAAATTCCTGACTTTCAAGCAGCTTTTGAATTTAAAAAAAGCTTGTTTTCGTAGGATTTAGATAACCAAATAATTACAGCGAAATTCAAAATTCAGGAGTCAGAATTCCGAATTAGAATCGGCTTACAATTTAGCTATCATACCTAAATGGTGTAATTCACTAACTTGAAATTTTCTGTAAGTGATGATGTTTAATTTATTGTCAGAATAATTCAGGATTGAGAAGTCACAATTTAGAATTTGGTAAGAAAATGTTTGGAAAGTATTGTATGAAGCACCAAAAGCTTCAGAACCTAACCCCCCTATTGTGACTCCTGAATTCTGACATTTTTTAATTTTCCGTACCTCCCTGAGTGCGTTTGATTCGTTTCATTGCCATTTCTAAACTTAATTGCATCCGCCTAAAAGCTCTAGCTAGATTACCAATTTCATCATTAGACATCTGGTCAAATTCAACTTCTAGATGTCCCGTACTTACTTCCTCAGCAATACGAGTCATGCGTTTGAGAGGAATCACAACTTGTCGATTTAAGAAAAAGTTAACTAAGAGAATAGTTGCGATAAAAATAGTTGATACAATCAGAACGATTACTAAAGAGGATTGATTGGCTTTGTTGATAACGTTATTAGCCGGCACTGATATAATTTGAGCGCCAACAATTTCATTTAGCTTCCAGCCAAATCCATTAGCTGTACCATAAAGAGTAATCATGCTTTGAGGTGCAGCTTCAGGCACACTGTGACACTTGAGACAGCTTTCTTCAGAAATTGGCAGCGGACGAGCAATATAAAAGATATCTCCACCAGGAATTGAGCGAAATCCACTCACTTCTTTCAAGTCTGATTTATTTCTGAACTTTTCTACAATTTCTGTCTCAAAACCGTCTGCTTTATCTCGAAGATTAGTAGGATTGAGAGTTGCTTCTTTATAAAAGAAGTCACGATAGTCTGTTGTTTTCCGCAAAATTTCAAATACCTCCCGTGCTGAGTATGCAGGTACACTTTGCGGCAAAAACTCCGTTGCTAATTTATCAGCTAACTCTGGATTCACTTGAGTACTGGTGTACTTACGAACAGAACTCATTGTTTGCATCAGCATGAGAGCTGTTGAGCTAATATCTTGTTTGGCATTCTCCCTGAGCAAAGAAGAAAGAGCAAATCCGCTTAAGCTTAGACCAAATGTCAAAATTACTAGTAGCAGAATTGTAAACTTTTGTTTCAGATTTAAATTCTTTAGCATAATTTTAGATTACCTACAAGTCAAATTATTATGAGCAAATATTGCTAAAGTCATCGTTGACTCTCGCAAGAGCAATCAAGTTTCATATTTGGGTATAAAGGCATAGTTTAGCTAAAACTAGAAAGATCTATCCAAATTTATACTATTAATTAATAGTAACTATTGAGGTGATGAAAATGTTATCTAAGTAACTAACTTCCAGAAAGCTACAACAACAATTCAAATGGAATTCCCAAAAATTCGTGTTGGCTGTTCTGATACCGTGCCAAAATAAATACCAAAAAACGTCAAATATTACTAATGGTGTGGAATCCAGGAAAGTCTTTATTCGGAGGGCGCTACATTATTGAAAGCCAACTAGGCGAAGGTGGAATTGGCATTACTTATCTTGCCAGAAATCAAAGAAATCAACTGCGAGTGATTAAAACTCTCAAAGAAGAAATCCTGAATCACCCCGCTTGGATACTCCACCGAAATAAATTACGGCAAGACTTCCGTGATGAAGCAGTTCGGCTGGCTGTGTGTCACCATCCTCATATAGTACAGATAGAAAACGTCTTTGATGAAGCAGGTTCGCCTTGTATGGTGATGGAGTACATCCAAGGCGAAGACTTAGGACAACGCTTGAAGCGGGTAGGTTTGCTATCAGAAACAGAAGCACTGTTGTATATTCGGCAAATTGGCGACGCTTTGATGCTGATTCACTCTAAAGGGCTGTTGCATCGGGATCTCAAACCGCGCAACATCATGATTCGCATTGATAAATCAGAAGCGGTGCTGATAGACTTTGGCATTTCCAGAGAATTTATTCCCAATGCAGTTCAAAGGCATACAGTGTATCGCACTCCTGGTTTTGCCCCGCCTGAACAGTATGAATTAGAAGCGCCACGAGGAGAATACATTGATATCTACGCCCTAGCCGCTACTTTGTATAATTTACTTACAGGAGTTGTACCAACAAGTGCAGACGATCGCCGCCACAATGTTAATTTAGAACCACCGCAATATTTTAATCCCAACATCAGTAATAGGGTAAATCAAGCTATTATGTGCGGCATGGATCTGGAGTCAACTTATCGTCCCCAGTCCGTGCAAGAGTGGTTGAATTTACTCAAACACGATCCTGAGGAAGATTTAGCAACAATACCATTGTCTTTTGCGAACAAGCCGAAACGACAATCGCCTGAAAATATTGCACAATCATCTGGACCTGTTGTATTAGATCGGCAGAACTGGCAATGCGTACAGACCCTTAAAGGTCATTCTAGTATGGTTCATGCGATCGCCATTAGCCCAGACGGACAATTTCTTGCTAGTGGCAGCAACGACAAAACTATCAAACTTTGGCAACTGAGTACTGGCAAGCTAGTGCGTCAACTGGGCCGTTGGTTTTCTGGTCATTCCAGTATGGTTCATTCCCTTGCCTTTAGCCCAATTTCCCCAAATTCTCCTTATCAAGGAGAGTCCGGTAGAACAGGCGGAATCACAGATATCAACTCGGGAATTTTGGCTAGCGGTAGTTGGGACAACACGATTAAATTGTGGGATGTCAACACAGGCAAAGAAATTCGTACTCTCATTGGTCATACCAACTGGGTAAATTCCGTCGCCTTCAGTCCAGATGGCAAACTGCTCCTTAGTGGTAGTGCTGACTGTACAATTAAACTCTGGCAAATACACACTGGCATAGAAATCCAAACTTTCACAGGTCATTCTGACCCAGTTTCATCAGTTGCCTACTCTCCGAGAACAGCTACAACCACCAAAAATCAGGAGAGACAGCTTGTAGCTAGTGGTAGTAATGACTACACCATCAAACTGTGGCAAGTATACACAGGCAGAAATATTTGCACACTTCTTGGACATACTTTTTTTGTCAACTGTATCGCCTTCAGCCACGATGGAGAAATCATCGCTAGCGCTAGTGCCGATAACACAATTAAACTGTGGCATGTAAACACAGGCAGAGAAATTCGCACCCTAACTGGTCATTCTGATTCAGTTTGGTCAGTCGCCTTTAGCCGGGATAGGCAATTTCTCGCTAGTGGTAGTTGGGATAACACTATTAAATTGTGGCATTTACATAGTGGTAGAGAAGTCAGCACCCTGACAGGGCATTCCAGCTATGTGAGATGTGTCGCCTTTAGTCCTGATGGACAAACCTTAGTCAGTGGCGGCGATGACGATACAATCAAAATTTGGCGACGGGGAAAGTAATACCAATTCAAAATTCACGCATTCAAAATTTAACCCTGAGCGGAGTCGTTTGCGTAGCGTCTCGCAGAGAAGGGTCAAAATTAAGAAAGCCGGACAGAACAAGGGTTTGGGAGTATTTCAAATTGGTATAACGGACAAAGGGACGAGGAGAATAATTCTTAACTCCTAACTCCTAACGGGTTAAACGCCCCGAAGAGAGCTAACAGCACTCCCCCTCCTCTTCTAGCCTTGCGATAGAATTGCGATCGCCCAAAAATTGTCACAATAATGGCGGTAACCGTTATTTTTGAACAATAAATAATTTTATGGGCTTTGGTATTGGCGATTTATTCTGGATTTTCCTGCTTCTTACTTCTTTGCAACCCCTTTGGCAAAAACGCCAAATAGAATATCGACGCTTGCGTGCTTTACAAGAATTTCAGCAGCAACGCAAAAGTCGGGTGATTTTACTAATTCACCGTCAAGAGTCCATTAGCTTGCTGGGAATTCCCTTATCTCGCTACATTACTATAGAAGACTCAGAACAGATACTGCGAGCAATTCGTCTCACTCCCCCAGATGTGCCAATTGACTTAATTTTGCACACTCCTGGTGGTTTGGTTTTAGCTACAGAACAAATTGCTAGAGCATTAATTCGCCACCAAGCAAAAGTCACAGTCTTTGTACCCCACTACGCTATGAGTGGCGGTACAATGCTAGCTCTGGCTTCTGATGAAATTGTTATGGATGCCAATGCTGTTTTGGGACCAGTTGATCCCCAACTCGGTAACTACCCAGCAGCTAGTATCGTCAAAGTGGTTGAAGATAAACCCATTAGCGAGATTGACGACCAAACCCTAATTATGGCTGACCTCGCAGGCAAAGCAATACAGCAAGTACAACGCTTTGTGCGGACTCTGCTCAAGGACAGTATACCTAAACAAAAAGTTCAGCCAGAAAATATCGAATCGATTATCGAAGCTTTAACAACTGGACGTGTCACCCACGACTATCCCATCACTGTTGAAGAAGCAACAGAAATGGGGCTGCCCATAACCGTCGGGCTGCCCCATTCTATTTATGATTTGATGGATTTGTACCCACAGCCACAAGGAGGGCGACCCACTGTCCAGTATATTCCTATGCCTTACAATGACCGTAGTCCAGCTCTACCTGTGCCGAAAGGCAGACCTTTAGAAGAACCCAATAATTCATAATTCGTAACTCAAGCACAGAACAACTAACTTTCTAAAAAGCTGCACGCATCGCTGCCACAGCCATAGCTTTGAATGATTAAGAACCCTACACCTACCCAAAGGGTGGTGTAGGAAATGCCACGAATTACAACTACGAATTACATTGAGTTGAGGCTTTGAAGTAGGAATTTTTTCGTGGGATTTTAAGGTGTAGACGTAGGTGTTGGAGTTGGTGTAGCTGTCGGTGTTGGAGTTGGTGTCGCAGTTGGCGTAGCTGTCGGTGTCGCAGTTGGCGTAGCTGTCGGTGTCGCAGTTGGCGTAGCTGTCGGTACACTTCTCGGTGTAGCCGTCGGTTTAGCCGTCGGTTTAGCCGTTGGTGTAGGTGATGGCTTAGGAGTTGGCTGACCTACAAGTGCCTTTGCTTCTTGGTCGATCTTTTGCCGGAGGGCTAAATTAGCAATTCCGGTTTCTTGCAACTGATTTTTCTTTTGGTATTCCTTTACCGCTGCTTCGGTCTGAGGCCCATAAAAATGATCGCGAGGAAGGGGAGGATTGGGCTTAACTACCGCATTCAAATTCCCTTGCAGAATTTTAATGATGTTAGCAGCAAAATCTTGGGTTTTTGGTCCCGCTATCCCATCAACTGGTTTTAGCTTGTAACCGGTCTGAAATTCACGAATTGCTTTTTTGGTTTCTTCGTCCGTCAACGGCGTATTTGTTACCTTGACGTTATAGCCTAACCCCCGTAACACAGCACGAAATTGCTGTGGCGTATAACTACGTTGAGGGGCTGCAAAACCTGTATCTACAATTACAATGCTAGCAGTTAACAGGCAGGTAGCAGCAAAAGTCGCGCTTGATTTTCCAAACCCACACCACATAATGAAAACTCCTTTGGATTAAATCAGCAGGATTATAGACGTTAACAGCTGCATTTTAAGTTTCTTTAATAACTTTTTTCGCAATTATTTAATGATTTTTGAATAATTTGTAATTTATATTTGTCAAACTTAACTGATTATAAAAAACTAATTTGTGTCATCCATCAAAAGAAGTATCTTATATTAGCGAAGCTAAATTAGTTGTCAAAACCTGGTAGTCAATAAATCAGACAGTGGATATTGAAAATCAAGAGAAATGTATAATTTAAAACAAAGAAATGAAAAACATAAAAAATTCTCAGCAGCGCAATCTTTGGTTTGAAAGATTTATGGCAATCCTCGCCACGGTAAATTTAAGTTTAGTTTTGTTTGATTTAAGTTACGTACATTGGCGGGATTTGTACTTGCAAAAACTTCCCCAAATTGTCCACATTTATGACCCAATCAAAGGTATTGAACCGCATCGAGACACGAAAAAGTATCTAGAAACCTTAGATGCATTACAAGAACAAGTCAGCCAAACAGGATTACAGTCACCTGAAGTAAAAAACAGGCTAGAGGAAATAACTCGTCTTAGTAACGAGATGATTGACACTAACCCATTTGCGGGAGCGAATAAGAGTGGTACCCTAGAAAAAATCAAAAATCGGATGCGCGATCGCACCGACAAAGAATCTGCAAAACAGTCCTTTGCGATTTTTTGGAGTCAACCGTACTTAACCCAACAAGGCTGGCTTCAAGAAATTAATTTTTTCAACCAGAGAATTCGGCCCTTGATTGCCACTAACTACTACCGCCGAATTGGGGAAAGTGGCGACTTTATCAATAATTTCTGGATTATTGATTCAGCTTTTGTGATTTTATTTGCCCTAGAATTGCTGGGGCGTACCTTTTTAATCAGACGCCAACATGCTGGTTTAAGCTGGTTAGAAGCACTCTTGTGGCGTTGGTACGACCTGTTCTTATTAGTACCATTTTTCCGATGGTTGCGAATTATACCTGTATTAGTGCGCCTTGACCAAGCAAAGTTATTAAGTTTGTATCCCGTGCGCCGACAAATTAATCAGGGAATCGTCGCCAATTTTGCCGAAGAACTCACAGAAATTGTAGTGGTGAGGGTAATTAACCAAGTTCAGGGTTCAATTAAGCGAGGTGAGTTAGTCCGGTGGCTGTCACAACAGGAGAATGTGCGCTCCTACATAGATATTAATAATGTCAATGAAATAGAAGCGATCGCAGCTCTTTTGGTAAAAACAATTGTTTACCAAGTGCTACCCGAAATCCAACCAGCGATCGTTGCCATTTTGCGTCACAATATCGAAACCGTCATCGATCAAGTTCCCATCTACCGCAACCTCCAGAACCTCCCAGGTGTCGGACAAGCCCAAACACAACTCAGCGAACAATTAGCCACTCAAATCACCACAAATCTTTACAAAACTTTAGTTAGTGCCGTTGAAGATCCTGTTGCTGCAAAACTTACCAGTCAACTAGTACAAAGTTTCAGCGAGGCTTTGACAGGGCAAATCAAAGAAAAGCACTTGCTTACAGAAATTGAGAGTTTACTTTCTGACTTCTTAGAAGAAATCAAACTCAACTACGTTCAGCGTTTGTCCCAAGAAGATATCGAGCAAATCATCGAGCAAACCAGGCAGCTACGAACACAGGCATCACTTCCAGCAGTAGTCGATAAAGGCGCTACTTTTTCAGGGAGATGAGGGGTAAAGGGGCAGAGGACTGGAGGCCAAAGAGATCTCCTTTCCCTCTACTCGTCATGTCCTCCGCTCTCCCATCCTCTTATTCCTCTGTGCACCCGATCCTCTTCCCCAATGCCGATGCCCCGCTACAAAAGAAATGCGCTAAACTCGAATGAGGGCGAACTACTATTGGTTCGTCACAAGACTTCTTGGAAGATATCCCTATCGCAGGAAGTGGGTCGATGCCCACTTTTTTTATTGAATTTTCTCATGGCTCATCCCTTAGTACCAAAAATTATTGATTTGGCGACACCAGTAGCAGAAGAACTGGGATTAGAACTAATTGGTGTGGTTTTTCACACTAACCAAAGTCCACCAGTGCTGCGGGTAGATATTCGCAATCCTCAGCAAGATACTGGGTTAAATGATTGTGAGAGGATGAGCCGGGCTTTAGAAACCTCCTTAGATGCTGCGGAAGTCTTTCCAGATGCTTATGTCTTGGAAGTGTCCAGTCCTGGTATTTCGCGGCAATTGGTCACTGACAGGGAGTTTATCTCTTTTAAAGGATTTCCTGTCATTATCTCCACTTCCCCGCCCTACGACGGACAACAAGAGTGGACTGGTCAGTTGATTCGCCGGGATGAGACAGCAGTTTACTTAAACCAAAAAGGTCGTGTAGTCGAAATTCAGCGCTCCCTAATTACTAGGGTGCAGCTAGACGAACGCCGTTAAACGAATGACTAGGGACTAGGGATTAGGGACTGAGGATTAGGGACTGGGGATTAGGGATAAGGAAATAGAAACTGGGGGAATACACGAGTAGAGGAGCTTCAGGTGCAAAGGGAAAGTTGTTGCAAGTCTTTCCCCTTTGCACGCCATCACCTCTGCCTTATCGTCCATGCCCTATGCCCCATATCCCAGTCCCCAGCCCCAATCCCCAGACCCCAATCCCCAGTCCCTGATTTTTAAAGGAGATTGCTTATGTCAATGGTTACTTTACCTGGATTAAAAGAATTAATTGAAAGTATTAGTCGTGAGCGCAATTTACCTCGCCTTGCTGTTCAATCAGCTATTAGAGAAGCACTACTTAAAGGCTATGAACGTTACCGTCGCGCCCAAAATTTAGAGCGCAAACAGTTTGACGAAGATTACTTTGATAATTTTGAAGTAGAACTGGATATAGAAGAAGAAGGATTTCGTGTTCTTTCCACTAAAACTATTGTCGAAAAAGTCAGTAATACAGACCATCAAATTTCTCTAGACGAAGTTCAACTAGTAGCTCCCGAAGCCCAGTTAGGCGACTCTGTAGTGCTGGATGTGACACCAGATCAAGGAGAGTTTGGTCGCATGGCAGCTATGCAAACCAAGCAAGTATTAGCGCAAAAACTCCGGGATCAGCAGCGCCAAATGGTGCAAGAAGAGTTCCAAGACCTAGAAGGAACTGTTCTCCAAGCAAGAGTCCTGCGGTTTGAACGTCAATCAGTAATTTTGGCAGTTAGCAGTGGCTTTGGTCAGCCAGAAGTGGAAGCCGAATTACCAAAGCGCGAACAGCTACCCAACGATAATTATCGGGCAAATGCCACCTTCAAGGTATATCTCAAAAAAGTTTCCCAAGGTCAGCAACGGGGACCGCAGTTACTAGTATCTAGAGCAGA
Organism: Nostoc sp. CCY 9925; assembly: GCF_963920935.1. Lineage (NCBI taxonomy): Bacteria > Bacillati > Cyanobacteriota > Cyanophyceae > Nostocales > Nostocaceae > Nostoc > Nostoc sp. CCY 9925. The sequence continues at coordinate 37,604 of NZ_CAWUDO010000019.1, forward strand.
CGCAGGTTTAGTCGTTTATCTGTTTGCTAATGAAGTACCAGAAATTGAAGACGAAGTAGTACGGATTGTTGCCGTAGCGAGGGAGGCAAACCCCCCTTCCCGTTATGTAGGCCCCCGGACTAAAATAGCAGTAGATACTCTTGATCGCGATGTAGACCCAGTTGGTGCATGTATCGGAGCTAGGGGTTCGCGAATTCAAGTAGTAGTTAACGAATTACGCGGCGAAAAAATAGATGTAATTCGCTGGTCACCAGACCCAGCAACATATATCGCTAATGCCTTGAGTCCAGCACGAGTAGATGAAGTCCGCCTAATGGACCCAGAAACCCGGCAAACTCACGTACTAGTGGCTGAAGATCAACTGAGTTTGGCCATTGGCAAAGAAGGACAAAATGTCCGTTTAGCAGCACGCCTGACGGGCTGGAAAATTGACATCAAAGACAAAGCTAAATATGACTATGCGGGAGAAGATGCTAAATTTGTAGCTTCTAGAGCTAAATATCAAGCAGAGGAAGAAGATGATGATGCTGATTTTGAGGAATTAGAGAGCGAAAATCAAGACGAATTCGCAGAAGAATTAGATGATGATACTTTTGATCCTGAGGATGAAGAATAATTTATCAATTTTTGTTAAGTTTTGTTACTGTTGATTTTAGTTCCAATCTCAAAGATTTTTTTGTTCAAAACGAGTTGGTATAAGTAAAAAATAGTAATAACGAACTTCTTTCTACATCCAAAATGCTGAACTGAGATCCTAACAAAACTGATGAAACCAAATTATCGGCGCTGTATTAGCTGCCGCAAACTAGGTTTAAAAGAAGAGTTTTGGCGGATTGTACGCGTCTTTCCATCTGGAAAGGTACAATTAGATCGGGGCATGGGGCGTTCTGCCTATATTTGCCCGCAAGGGAGTTGCCTACAAGCAGCTCAAAAGAAAAATCGACTAGGCCGATCGCTACATGCATCAGTGCCAGAAACGCTGTACCAAAGCTTGTCGCAACGTCTAGCCCACAATAATACCCAAAATCAAACTTAATTAGTTGGAATAACTTAGTGCCGTTATCAGCAGAGAAATTGTGCGAAAGTCGAATTAATCGCGCTTTTTTCACATCCTCTGTCGAACGTTAGGGTTAGTGCCAAAATAGTAAATGGGTGTAGAAAGCATTCGGCTCTTCCTTCAAAAGAGGGGCGAGGCAACATTCCCAGAACAAAATGTACTCGATTGTGTTGTGGAAGACTCAGAATCAGCAAACCAAAAAACTACAAAATGGCAACCTGGTAGCGCTCAGGCGCAGTTCGGCGTCAAGGGTGACCATAAAAATCTTTTATTTAAAAAATTTTTATGGGCATCTCTCAACCATCATTCCTGGTGGGGATGCCATTAAACCGAAACATCTCTCTTTCCTGATTGGAGGCACCGGCAAAATTACCAAGGGCAACCTAAAAACAGTGATCAAAGGATGGAGATGTCGCAAACCGGGCAGCCATCCGCTAAAACTGTAAATTAAAGGGGAAGAGTGGATGAACAACGGCAAAGTTAGAATCTATGAATTATCAAAGGAATTGAATTTGGATAACAAAGAGCTATTAGCAATTTGCGACCAGCTCAACATCGCGGTCAAAAGCCATAGCAGCACGATTTCAGAATCCGAGGCAGAACAGATTCGCACTGCTGCCGAAAAACTCGCAGCTACAAATGGGACGCCTAAAAAAGAACCAGGTACAACCAGCCATAAATCAAATTCACCACCAAACGGCGGACGTAACCGACCTGCTGCACCCCACAAACAGCAAATTTTGGAAATACGCAAACCCAAAATATTGAGAAATACTACCTCCAACGCCCCAGAGGCGTCAGTTGCTACCAATACCCAAGCTGCTTTGTCTGAAGCTAATCCTCCCTCACCTCCACGGCCTTTCGCTACACCAGTCTCACCCATGAAGCCGACGGCACCAACTCGACCCGTACCCCGGAATCAATCTGAGACCCCAGAGCAACCTACTGTCAAAGACTTGGAACAAACACCTAATCCAAATCAGCCACAGGAAAAAGCAGTTGCCCAAAAACCGGAAAAAGTAATTCCAGCCAGACCAAAACCGGAAAAGCCTCAAAAACCGCAATTAGTTGCGCCACCGGCCAGACCTGCGGCGGAACAACCCGAGACTGAGCAGCAATCTCCGGCAGACAAACCGATCCTCAAACGGGAACGTCCACGGCCGACAGAAGGCGATCGCGACCATCAAGTTAAGCCAAAAGTTGCTAAACTGCCAACTGACCAGGCCTCATCGGCTGCACCACAAAGACAGCCTCGTCCCACCCTGTCACCCGTCAAACCGGAGCAAAGAGGAAGCCGACCATCAGGGCCATCTCCTATTGGAGACGGGCAAAGACCCCGACCCGCACGTCCTGGTGAAGCTGTAGCAGCAGCAATGCCCATTGCTACTCCACCAAGACATCTGTCAGCAATAGGGGCGAAAACTGAGGTATTAGGTGACGAGCCAATCGCCCCGGATCTCCTAGATCTCAAACGCCCAACTCCGCCTCGACCAGCCAAAGGCGGCAAAAAGTGGGTAGAAGAAGAAATCATTGACGAAGTTAAAGAAAAGGCGGGCAAGGCCGGCGTCAAAGGCAAGCGGGCCAAGCCAATACTTCTAGATGATGAGGAATTTGAAGACGATTTACTCGATGACGACGATCTAGACACACCAGCCACTGTCCAAGTTAGTCTTTCCATCGCCCGTCCCCCCAAACCGAAAGCGACTCGACCCGCACAAGCCCCAGCAGCAGCCCTGGCTAGCGCCCCAACAGCAAGAAATAAAAAATCTAGTAGTTCCAACCGCGACCATAACCGTCGTCAAGAAGTCGAAACCAAGCGCGATCGTCCGGAAAAAGTCGTGGTCACAGGGCCAATGACTGTCCAAGAATTGGCTGATCTCCTGGTTGTCGCCGATACAGAGATTGTAAAAATCCTGTTCCTCAAAGGCATGGCAGTGAGCATCACTCAAAATCTGGATATTCCGACAATTACTCTGGTAGGAAAAGAACTAGAAATAGAAGTTGAAACCGCCGAACCAGAAGCAGAAGCTCGGAAAGTTACGGAAATGGTCAGCGTCGAAGACCTGGAAAATCTCCATCGGCGTCCGCCAGTGGTGACAATCATGGGTCACGTAGACCACGGGAAAACAACCCTGCTCGACTCGATTCGTAAAACCAAAGTAGCTGCTGGCGAAGCTGGTGGTATTACCCAACACATCGGCGCATATCATGTGGATGTGGTACATGACGGTAAACCCCAGCAGATAGTCTTCCTAGATACTCCAGGCCACGAAGCTTTTACAGCTATGCGGGCACGAGGAGCGCGGGTAACAGATATTGCTGTGTTAGTAGTGGCTGCCGATGATGGTGTTCGTCCCCAAACCATTGAAGCCATTAGCCATGCTCAAGCAGCAGGAGTGCCAATTGTCGTCGCCATCAACAAAATTGACAAAGAAGCTGCACAGCCAGATCGGGTGAAACAAGAACTCACCCAGTATGGTCTGACAGCAGAAGAATGGGGCGGTGACACAATTATGGTGCCGGTGAGCGCCATCAAGGGCGAAAACCTAGATACGCTCTTAGAAATGATCCTCTTGGTAGCAGAGGTAGGAGAACTATCTGCCAACCCAGACCGTTCTGCTAAAGGAACTGTCATTGAAGCACATCTGGATAAAGCCAAGGGAGCAGTTGCGACCTTGCTAATTCAGAATGGCACCTTGCATGTAGGAGATATGCTGGTAGCCGGCTCTGCCTTTGGTAAGGTGCGGGCAATGGTGAATGACAGAGGCGCAAGAGTCGAAGCTGCCTCTCCCTCCTTTGCTGTTGAGGTGTTGGGCTTAAGTGATGTACCAGCAGCAGGCGACGAGTTCGAGGTCTTCGAAAACGAAAAAGAAGCCAGAAACCTAGCAAGCGATCGCGCCGACAAACAACGTCTATCCCGCCTGTTGCAAGGACGTGTTACACTCACAACCCTCTCAGCTCAGGCACAAGAAGGCGAGTTGAAAGAACTCAACTTGATCTTGAAGGGAGACGTGCAAGGTTCTGTGGAAGCCATTGTGGGAGCGCTCAAGCAAATCCCTCAAAACGAAGTCCAAATCCGGATGCTATTAGCTACTGCTGGCGAAATAACCGAAACAGATATCGACTTAGCATCTGCTAGTAACGCCGTAATTATTGGCTTCAACACCACCTTTGCCAGTGGTGCAAGACAAGCCGCCGATGAAGCGGGTGTAGATGTTCGGGAATACAACGTTATCTACAAACTCTTAGAAGATATCCAAGATGCCTTGGAAGGTCTTCTCGAACCAGAGTTGGTGGAAGAACCCTTGGGTCAAACCGAAGTCCGCGCCGTCTTCCCAGTCGGCCGTGGTGCGGTTGCTGGTTGTTACGTTCAATCTGGTAAGCTAATTCGCAACTGCAAAGTGCGGGTGCGACGTGGCACTAAAGTGATTTATGAAGGCGTGCTTGACTCCCTAAAACGGATGAAAGAAGACGCCCGCGAAGTCAACGCCGGTTATGAATGCGGTGTCGGCATCGATAAGTTCAATGATTGGGTTGAAGGTGATATCATCGAAGCCTATCAGATGGTTACCAAGCGCCGTACTCTCACCTTAACGAGATAGTGCTGAGGGTAAAATGGTTAGAAGTTAGGAGTTAGGAGTTATGAATTAAAAGCTCCTAACTCCTAACTATTAACTTTTAACTCATAACTTTAATATATGGCTTCATTTCGCTCTGAACCAATTTTGTGGATTCACGTCGCTGGATTAGCGACATTACCTGTTTTTTCAATACTCTGCTTATTGTTCCTGTCCGTGGGTGAGCCGTTTTTGCCCGTTTGGATGGAACTGTTCTTAGTAGCCGCCATTGGTGTTGTGCCGTTGCTATGGATGCAGCTGCGTCGCCCTTTTTACATCTTTGGCCTTTTGGGAATAGCCCTAAAGCCAGAAAATTTAACTGAGCGGCAGCGAAAAATCCTTTGTTTAACTAATACAAAGTTAAATCGTATTCTAGCCCTAGTGACATCAGTATTGTCGATTTGGGCGTTGTGGCATATTTACCAAATTGCCCCATTAGTAGCAAATACAGCTAAATTTTTACCACAATGGCGCAGTCTCGGTTTAATACTTGCGGCCTTAGCCTTTTTAGCCAGTAATCTATTTTTACAAATTCCCGTTAGTGTCATGCGAGTTTTAGTGACTAATGACACAGAATTTGCTGCCATAGAGCCGTTATCTTTAGAAAAGATTAAACAAGATTTTACAATTTTAGGCGTGCGGGTTAATCAAATGTTGCCCCGGTTGTTTGAATCTTTGTTTGCAAGAAACACAGATTCGCAGCAGCCCCGAGAGTAAATATTATTTTCTTTGAAGAGGCTAGGAGCAGATGTGGGAATGAGGGAGATGAGGAAGAATAATAACTCCTAACTCCTAACTCAGCACTCGGAACTGTTTTGCCCAATAACTAATAACAGAGGAATGAGAAATTATGGCTCAAATTCCAGCTTATAGCGATCGCCAATTTTCTGCTGATAGTGAAATTTGGTATAGCCTCAAATGCGCTATCTCCACTAGTTCCGGTTTTCAACGCTGGCAACTAGAACGTGGTACTCAATTACAGGAACTTCGCTTAGAACAGCAGGTACAGCGATATTTACGAGAAACCTTAGAAACTCTAGCTTATTAGATATCCAGTAAATTTTGTAGATAACGAAGTTGGTGGTAGGCATTCTCCAAACAATCGCCACCAATTCTTGTGATTTCTTACTAGCATAATTAGTTACAATATCCAGCTATAGTACTTAGACCAAGCAAGGAATTTAAGTCCTTGCCTTGTTAATTGATACGCTAGCTGGATTTATGCTGTACTGCACTATAGAACTTCTATTTGATTTCAAAAAGCTTGCCCTCAAACCGAAAAGGCTGATTGCCTATTCCCTGCCTATTGCGGTTTGCACACCATATAAACAAGTTCAAAAACCAAATCCGATTGTCATAGTAAAATTTTCTGAATTAAACTATATAACTTATGTATAAGTTCTGTGATTTATCTCAGGAATTTAGCTGAATCAGTGCTAATCATTCGGTATAGTTTTGCATGGGTTTTATAAGCAGCTTAGAAGACTGCTAGCTTTAACCTTGTTAGACATATCGTAATTCAGCACATCACAGACTCAAAAATGAAACATCGGGGTTTTCAGACTTCTCCAGCGAAAAATTTTCGCCTTCTTTCTCGCAATCATGCCAGATATGGTGTAAGCATGGCAGCCGGACTAACGGCTTTGTTAGTTGTTTCTACTGGGTCAATAGTACTACCTAGCCAGGTAAATGCTGGTGCTACTCATCCAGAAGGTATTGCCCCAACTCTCACAGCCCAAGTTCCTACCACTGCAACAGTAATTTACGTTAATCCCTCAACTGGTGCAGATACCGCTGGTGCTGGTGTAACAGCCAACGCACCTTACAAAAGCATAAGTTTTGCTCTTAGTCAAGCCCAAACAGGCGCAACAATTCAACTTGCACCTGGGAATTATAGCCAGGAAAGTGGGGAAACCTTTCCCATCTTGCTAAAACCAGGGGTAACACTGCGAGGTGATGAATCTACTAGAGGTCAGGCGATATTAATTTCTGGTGGAGGTTTCTATACTAGTCGCACCTTTGCCAGACAAGACATTACCATCCTTGCTGACCAAAATACGACTATTACGGGTGTCACCGTCACTAACCCAAATAGCCGAGGTACTGGTATTTGGGTGGAATCAACGAATCCCATTATCAAAAACAGTACTTTTACTAACAGTATCAGAGAGGGCGTTTTTGTCACTGGTACAGGCAACCCCAAAATCGAAAGTAACATCTTTGTGCAAAATAAAGGCAATGGAGTTTCAGTTGCTAAATCTGCCCAAGGAGAAATCCGCAATAACTTATTTCAGGATACTGGTTTTGGTATAGCGATCGGTGGCACTTCTACACCCTTAGTTGTGGAAAACCAAATCATCGAAAACCAAGACGGTCTTTTTATCTCAGAGTCAGCTAAGCCTGTATTGCGTAAGAATGTAATTCAAAACAATAAGCGGGATGGTGTTGTAGCGACTGTTAGTGCTTTACCTGACCTTGGCACCAATGAAAATCCTGGTGGTAATCTGATTCGTAATAACGTTCGTTATGATGTCAACAATGCTACTAAAACTGGTACTATTCTCGCTGTTGGCAACGATATCGATCAAAAACGAATTGCTGGTTCAGTAGATTTTGTTGCCGCAGTTGTTGACGTTCCTCCTGGAGGACCTGTTGCTTTTAAAGATGTGCCAGCAAATTACTGGGCAAAAGTCTACATCGAAGCCTTATCTTCCCAAAATATCATTGCTGGGTTTCCTGATGGCACCTTTAAACCCAATGAACCTGTAACCCGCGCTCAATTTGCCACTATTATCACTAAAGCCCTGACACCGCCACCCAAACGCGCAGGTATTAAGTTTAAGGATGTAGCAAGCAATTTTTGGGCTTACGCTGCAATTCAATCTGCTTACCAAAGTCAGTTTGTTTCTGGTTATCCTGATGGTACTTTTAAGCCACAGCAACAAATTCCGAGAGTGCAGGCCTTAGTAGCTTTAGCAAATGGTTTGGGCTTAACTGCCAACGATCAAAATGTCCTTTCGTTTTACAGCGATGCTGGGCAGATTCCGAATTATGCGATCGCCCCTGTTGCTGCTGCAACTGTACGACAACTAGTAATCAACTATCCGACGGCGAAACAACTCAATCCTAACCGTGAAGCCACCAGAGCCGAAGTTGCTGCCTTTGTTTATCAAGCACTCGTCAATGCCGGGCGCGCCCAACCAATTCCTTCATCCTATTTGGTAACAGTTCAATAAAGAGTGCTGAGTTTTGAGTACATAGTAGTAAAGGCTTAATTGATTGATTAATTGGAAGCGCCAGACTGGTAATTTATCAGTCTGGCGCTTCCAGTATTGTGAATTTTATTAAATCTCGAAATATTGACTTATAAAATTTGGGGTCTTTAAATATAGTTGACCCCATTTGAATGTAATTTGGTTTATGGTCAGGGTCTTTATATTGGCTGACCCCGTTTCAACGATTTCCAGTTTCTCAGAAATTTTTACTTTTTGAGATTTTGTAATAATTTATTTATTTTTTCTTTCCTGATATTTTAATTGTTATCAAAACATTTAACAATATCAAGATATGTAAAAATAAAATCGCAAAAATTAACAATTCAGATTGATTCAGGAATTAGCATTTTTACCAGATTTGCGGCTTTCTTGGCGATGCTGCTCCCAGCGCCAGAGAAAGACCATCAAGGTAACAATTCCTATTTGGAGAGCCAAGTTAGGCAAAGCGCTGTCAACATCTCGTCCAGCAAGGACTCTGAAAAAAAAGATGAATGCCCCAATTAAACCAGAGGCACCAAAAGCAATATAGAAAAATTGTCGTAAGCCGCGATAAGGGGCTGCCATTTCTGCTTTGAGACGGGCATATTGTTCGGGGTTGAGGCGATTTTTGGGATTTGGATTTACCATGATGAAATCATGCTATACTATTCGATTGTGTACGCCGATGTGGCTCAGTGGTAGAGCAGCTGATTCGTAATCAGCAGGCCGTGGGTTCAAATCCCATCATCGGCTTCTGTCAAGTATTACTAAACACTAAAGTTTGACACAAATCAAGCATTTAGCTAAATCAGTATTAAAAAATAGCCCTAGTTACATCAACTAAGGATGCTGATTCAGGCTAAAAATTCTAAAAAATTGAACAATTACTCCAACTCAGTTTCGCAGAAGGTTTTTAATAAATCAATACAATTAGCGATCGCTCCTAAATGAGCAATTTCATAACCATGGGTATTTTGAGTAGGAAATGCTAAACAAGCAGCACGTCCAACATGTCCAAATTTCATCGCAATTGAAGCATCACTACCAAATCCACTAAGAGTTGTAAACTGAATTGGCATATCCAACTGCTTAGCACATTGGCGTATTTGTCCATTTAATCCTTCATCATATATCCCATAAGCATCTTGAGATAGAAGTACAGGAATCTCCCCATCTTTAACAGGATATTCCTCAGATAATGGACAAATTTCTAAAGCAATTAAGGCATCTAAACGCTGATTCTGAGTAAAAAATAATGCCCCAATTGCCCCGACTTCTTCTTTTGCAGAAGCCACCAGATAAACATCAACAGCTGGCTGTTTGAGGTTTTCAGCTAAAGCTAGCAAAATGGCAACAGAGGCTTTGTTATCTAACGTGTAACTGGCAATATGATCCTTTAATCTAATTGCTAGCTTGCGATGTTTGCCAATTACCATTCTCGTTCCGGGTCGAATCCCAGCGGTTTCTAGTTCAGCTGTAGTGCGTTTCGTTTCAATCCAGGCATTTTCCCACTTGAGGCTAGTATCTTCCTGCTGGACTTTTTGCGGAGATTCGTGGGAAACGTGGCGGGAACCAAAGCAGAGAATCCCGCTGATTGTTTCGTTATCTCCCAGTAAATCTACCACCCCTTCACCGTAAATCCACGGGAAAGAACCGCCGAGTTTGCGTACTTCGACGCGACCTTCATCGCCGAGAGTTTTGACTATTGCCCCAATTTCATCCTTATGGGCTGTAATGGCGTAGGCGCGAAGCGGCTTGTCGTTAGACATCGCTCGGTCTGGACTTCGCCCAGGGATTTTTGCAATAATATTGTCGGCGCGATCGCACCAGACTTCTACACCCAGTGCCCTAAATCGTTGGATCAACAACTGGTTAATTTCGGCTTCTGCACCACTAGGAGAATGATGCATCACCAACTCTGCAATTATTTCAAATAAGCGATCGTAATCCCACATTAATAATAATTAGTTGTCAACTGTATGAGACGATTGGGCGCTAGAAACCAGACCCGCAGTCGTAAGTGCCGACCTTTTTTGCTGGCGCTTGAGTATTCCTACTGCACCGAAAGTAGCAACTGCCAACAATGTCCCCAACTCTGTCGAAGGTTCAGGAACAGACTTAGCCTCAATCGCCGCCAATGCAGTGTCCGCTATCACCTTATGAGCAGCGGTGGTTGGGTGGAAACCGTCCCAGACGAGAAACTTGTTATCGACTGGGTTACATATATCTGGCCTAGATAGACAAGACTCGGTTACATTGGTAAAACCAAATGTGCTTGCCTGATTAAATAAAGAAAAAGTATCAACAGAGATGATGTTGAGATTCGGGTTTTGGCTCAAAGCGCTCACAGTTCCTGCTAAACTCAAGTTAAACTCACCAACTGATTTGCTAAGGGTTGTAGGGTTGCGATCGTTGATTTTAGCTGCTGGTAACTGCCCTAAATCTGGCAAGTTAAACACTATAATATTTTTCGCGCCGACTCCCACCAGAGTATTCAACGCCAGAGATATATTAGTGATTGGTGTGGTCGAGTCTTCCGAGTTGACAAAAAATAAATCATTCGCACCTGCCCATAATGTATAAAGTGCATCTGGGTCGGCAGTTTGATTATTTGCTTGCAGAGTTGCAGCAAAACCATAGACTTGTTTGAGTACTCCCGGTAAATTTGGATCGGGAACGAAAGCGTTACCTAAACCAGAGCTAGAACCACCAAAAGCGAAGTTTATCCCTTGAGTAGGAAAAGGTGTGGGAGGAATAGTAGTGAAATCAATATCACTCACTAAAGTGGGCTTTAACCCTAACTGATCTCCGAGATAATCCACCCAAACCGGCCCATTGGAAAAACGTCCTTCAAAGTTAGGTGGGCTTAGAGGGAATGTTTTTCCTGTAGCCTTGTATATATTGCCTGTATCAGAAAGACTATCGCCAAATACATAAAGCTGATCGAAACTAGCAGCTGAGGCTTTGGGCGTTAACATGAAAGAAAACAAAACAAATCCTGCCGCTACAGCTTGTTTTTTCATATTTGTTTTACCTGTGGGGATTTTTAATTCGTTTAAAAGTAGGTAATCAAACGGCGATAATCTGACAACTTGTTTTTTGAGTTACTTCAAAACTAGACAAGCCTGTTGAGTTTATTTACGTTATTTTACTTAACTATGCCCTAAAAATTCATCAACCACAGATAAAAACGCTGTAAATACTTAGGTTTACATTATCTTTGATAAAATACGCAACAAGTTTAACTTTGCTTTAATTTCAAGGCATCAGCCGCTGAGACACCCTCACCTTGAGTTCCGAAGTACCACAAAACTGTAGCAGCCTCAGCACGAGTTACTGGTTTTTTGGGTTGAAACAAGGTCGTATAGCCAAACACCCGTCGAATGTTGGATTGTTCCCCATTCTGAAAATCAGCCAACACTGCTCTTAAAGCCTTAGAATCAATTCGCGCTGCGTCTTGAAAACCCCAAGTTTGTTTGACAGCATCTAAGTTAGCAGAGGGTAAGGCTTGGCGAGTATCCAAAGGTAATTTCCACAGCAGTAACACCTCCCGTGTTAAGGGAGCATCAGGACGAAACAAAACAGCTGTAGAATCTCCAGATAAAGGACTGGGAATTAGCCCAGCTTCAGCTAATCCCTGAATTACTGGAAAATCAGGATCTTTTGAGGACACATCACTAAAAGCTGGTTGAGTACTTTCTGATGCCAGGCGAATTTGTTTAGCTGGATTACTGGCATACATAGCATTATTAGCAGCAATTAGCCATCGGGCGTATTCCCGACGTGTAACGATTTTACCGGATTCAAATTGGTTAGTTGTTGCAGCAGAATTGCTCTTAGTTGTCTTTGGTTCTATAGACAAAACACCTAAAGCAGCCAAATCTTGAATGTGTTGTCGCCATTCTTGTGGTGCCTTATTGAGATCGTTAAATGTCTGAGATTCGCGTGTGGCTGTAGGAGTTGTTTGGTTATTAGCGGTGGTTGATGGCTGTGATGCCAAATTTGCAGGTGCTACAGGGCCAATGAACTGCGGATCTCCTGCTTGGGGAACTTCGTTACTAGTTTGGTTAGGACTTGTAGTTGGAGTAGGTTGTGCTGTTGCAGTACTACTATTTGGTACGTACTCAATCAATAATTCAGTAGCTGTTTGGGGTTGATTGGGTGTGGCATTGGTGACTGATTGAGGCTGAATAGAAACTTTCAACAGCGAATTATTTCGACGTGCCTCAAAGACACCTACTCCATCATCTGTTGGCTGTTGCACAATTTGCCAGTTATTTGTTTGCAACTGACTACGATAAAAGCTAGCAATCAAGTTGCTAGGGTCAGAACTCAACCAACGAGTTGAGACTCTGTTTTCTGAATCGCTAGCAGGTTTAACTTCCTCTAGTTTGGCATTGGAATATAGTGGAATATCTTTAGGGAAATCAGCTGGTAACTGAACTGTTGAGTCGTTTTGCTGTGCTTGTGGTTGGTTACCCTGAGGTTCTCCAAAGACAACCGGATTATTTTGCAGTCTAGGATCTGCTGCCAAAGACTCCTCAAGGTTTTTGGTCACTGGACTGTTAGCACAGGCTGTTAACGAAGTGAATAAAACAGCCAAACTCAGAAATACAGCTCGACGTTTAGCAGGAAGCACAGGAAATCACAAATTGAGTTTCAGTTCCTACCCTAGCGCAAACTGTTGATTAAATGGGACTGGGGATTGGGGAGAAGGCATGGGGCATTGGGGGGTGTGGGAGGTGTAGCAAGGGTGGGAAGCTTTTCTATAATTTCCCCACACTCCTTCATGTTTCCATCTCTCTAATCCCCAGTCCCCAATCCCTAGTAACTCGCGTAGCGCTATTAATAATGTCTCAAAAAATTAGTAAACGGTAGCAGAAGCTACCGTGTTGTCTTCGTTTTACAGCCATTAGGTTTTGATAATTCCCATGCTTATTTATAGATTTCCCTAAAATTCTGGGAAAGTAACATTTTTGGAAAAAAATACAAATAAACCCACAATGGTCACCATAAAAAAGTATCCTGCTTTCAATACTCACATTCTCAGATGGTTATCTAGATTTTTCGTTATCAGACCTGATAATTGATTGATAGCTCATTAAATAACAATCTAGCGACTAAAAGCTTGAAGCTACGCCCAAATGCACTAGTTTGATGCGATCGCCAAGCCACTGAAGTGATAGACTATGAATAAAGCCCCCCTTAGCCTCATCAAAAAAGGGGAATCAATGAAATTGCCTAACGCTGGCTTAAATATCGATTCTGAAGATTATTCATCTGACGATGGTAAGCTGGATAATGAAATCTCCGAAAAATGCCAGTGTTGAGTAATTCCAGGAACTTAGCGTAAGTTTTTAGTTCTTGAGAGTAGGGGTTATGTAAAGCAGTTAACTGGTTTGGGATTTTGGATGGAAACAGACCACGAGGCTACCGCGCTGCTGAGAATTTTGGATTTGTTTCACTCACTAGGGGTGAGGTATGAGCTTGCTAAAAAGCAGCAGTGCCAAAAAAATCTAAAATCCGTCTTGAAAAGTTTTGATGGCAGGGAACCTCCTCTCAACGCTAATTCGCACAAATCGGGAAACCCGCTTTGAAGAATGGCTCAACTTTTCGCAAAATCTAAAATCTAAAATTCCTAGTTAAGTGTCGCAACGGTTTCCCTAGTATCTATCAATGATTCTCTACGGAGAGTGCTACTTGCTTTCTAGTCAAGAGTTTCTTGTTAGCGCTACATAGGCGGTGTAACACCCCGTATGAATAAAAACAAACACTTTGTTCTTTCCCACTCCCTGTGTTTGTTAAAGGCCTCAAAAGTAGTGAGTGCTTCCTCTGAAAGTGCGATCGCTGGTATGTTATCCAAAGCTTCCTCCAAAGCAACCCACCCCCTATTCTTCTTGAATAGCAAAGCTGTTGTTTGAGAAAGACCCAGAACACCGCGCCCTTCGCAATTTTAAAGGTAGTAATTACTGATCACTGTTTCCCAATCCTACTGATGATTGGATAGAGGCACAAAAGACACTTGATCCAATGCACTGAGCGTTGAAAAAAAACCTCTACACACTTGGTCAAAATAGTTAACAGCTACCTGATAGATCGGATACAATTAGCATCTACGTTTGGTTCAGTGTTCCCCCGTTCAAAACGATTACTCATATTCACATACTGCTGTACTAGCCAATTTGACATAGTATTAAACTTTTCACATGCTGACTCTGGCGAAAAATTTGGATTCAGGCCAAATGTAAGACTTAATATTCAAGAGACTTGAGTGTTTCTTGGAGATGAAGTTACCTCAAAGAAGGCAAAAGGCTCAAAAAGATATATCCTATGCCAAAAATGCAGATCTGATATGAGTATGAAAAATCTAAAATAGATATTAAATTGAAGAAAAACGAACGACCATCGACAACCATCAGTCCATTTTACTTTCTGTAAAGCGTCGCCGGGTTGTTACCAGTGCTGAAACACGATTACATGCAAGTTTCCCAGGATCAGCCTATTTATTCTGAGGCTCCACTCCAGCTGCTACTTTTTGTCGATGGACGCCCAAAGTCCCGACAACAGGTGCAGCGAATACGTGCTTACTTAAAAGAATTGCAGGCTGAGTATAGTTTTGAACTGCAAATCATCGATGTTGGTCAACAGCCTTACTTAGCAGAACACTTTAAATTGGTAGCAACACCAGCTTTAATCAAAATCCATCCGGAACCACGGCAGATTTTAGCTGGGAGTAATATAATAGCGCAATTAAAAAACTGGTGGCCTCGTTGGCAAACTGCTGTAGAAACCTACTTAAAATTACAGGAAGACTTACAAGAACGTGTAGACGATAATGGTCGCCTGACATCACCCAAATCTACAATCCGTTCAGTCGCCGTTTCTGCTGAACTTATCCGCCTCTCAGACGAAATTTTTCGCTTGAAACAGGAAAAAGAAAACCTTCAGGAGCAGTTACAGTTTAAAGACCGAGTGATTGCTATGTTGGCACACGACCTCCGCAATCCTTTAACTGCTGCGGCGATCGCCATAGAAACTCTTCAATCTAACTACAATGTAGAAACAGCGGAATTCCAGCGCCTCAAACCGTCGATGACGGCACATTTATTAAAACAAGCCCGCGCTCAAACTAAAATTATTGACCGGATGATTGCCGACCTTTTGCAGGTAGGTCGTGGCAAAGACACAGAGATTCCTATTTTACCACAAAAAGTAGAGCTAGGTAAACTGTTTTTAGATGTATTAGAAGAATTGCGCGATCGCTACACTACCAAATCCCAAGAGGTAGAAACAGATATCCCCAAAGACTTGCCATATGTATATGCTGACCCAGAACGCATCCGACAAGTGCTAGTAAATCTGTTGGATAATGCCATAAAATATACGCCCAAGGGTGGGAAGATTAGTATTGCTGGATTACACCGCACCACCCAAAAAGTTCAGTTCAGTATTGGCGATACTGGGCCTGGTATTCCTATAGAGAATCGCGATCGCATTTTTGAAAACCACTTCCGTCTGCAACGAGATGAAGGTACAGACGGTTACGGCATTGGCCTTTGTTTATGCCAACGCATCATTCGAGCGCATTACGGTCAAATTTGGGTAGACTCTGCTCCCAATAGCGGGGCATGGTTCCACTTCACATTACCAGTTTATCCTTCTTGATCGTTGGGCATGGGATATGGCCAGACGCAGGGAATAACCAATCACCAAGACTTCGGCTGACCTCGACTTCTCTACGAGACGCACTCGCGTTCGCTACTTCGATTGCTGTCAGTACAATTAGATACAAATTACGCAGTATAAATAACTAATTACTAATGACTACTTGAGACAAAGCGATCGCGCCCACCAGCTTTTGCTTGGTAGAGGGCTTTATCTGCCCGTACGATCAAATCCAAAGGTGAAGATTCCCAAGTGGGGACAACAGTTGCTACGCCCATACTTAGGGTGACATACTGGCTCACCGCTGAACCGTCATGAACAATTTGCAAATCTCTGACTGCTGTTTGCATTCCAGCAGCAACGTGAACTGCGCCAGATGCATGAGTATATGGCATAATCACAGCAAATTCTTCGCCACCATAACGGGCTACTAAATCCTGATGTTTTTGTGCCTTTTGGCTTAAAACAGTACCCACCTTTTGTAAACAGACATCGCCGGCAGGATGACCATATTTATCGTTGTAAAATTTAAAATAGTCGATATCACATAAAATAAGTGACAGGGGGCATTGCTCCTGTGCTAAGTTAATCCACTGAGTATTAAGATAATCGTCAAAACGACGACGATTCGGTAACCCAGTTAAGCCATCGACATTGGCGAGGTGCTGCAAAGCTTGGTTGGCAGCTTCTAACTGTTTGTATACTTGCGCTTGCTGTAGTAATCGGCGTAGCCGCTGGCGCAATACAGGCCAATGAATTGGCTTAGTAACATAATCAGTTGCTCCCGCCTCAAAAGCACGGTCTACAGATTCCTCATCGTCCAAGCATGTGATCATCAAGATGGGAGTTCGCTCCCATATTTTGGATATCACAGTATTGCCAAGCACAGAATCAGTATCGAAAGTTGCCAATGCTGACATCAGATTATTTCTGGCAATCTGAAGCAACTGCTTACAGCAAGTAAAGCCATCCATCACGGGCATTACAGCATCGAGCAAAACTATATCTGGTTTAATAGTCTCGTAAGCATCTAAACATTGCTTACCATCATTGACCTCGACCACTCGGTAACCTTCTTGTTCCATAGCTTTACGCAACAACACTCGAATGGTCTTGTCGTCATCAGCTACCAGAATCAGTGGTGGTTGCTTAGAAAGAGGAAATGGGCTTATGCCTGACATGAGTTACATTCTACTTGCGCGACTATCCTGAAAAAGGCTGAGCAATTAGATCGCATAGGAGCGATCGCTGTTTTGATCGATGCCAGCATTTGTGGCAAGGGTGTGTTTGGCTTCACAATCAACTGTTTTTTGAGAATAGACTGCTCAATATTATTGAGGCAAGCAAGCGGTAGATAACTAATTTGCATATACAATCTATAATTGGAACTCAAAGGCAATTGCTACCTTTTTGTTCCGCTATGGTTAAGGGAGGAAATGTTACTGTTATATTTCCCCATTATTAAAGTTAAATTGCAATTTTTTTGAGAATTGTAAATCAACACCTTAATAATTTAATTTTGTGGTTCCTTTAAAAACGTAACCAGATAGTGCAAACTAATTGGCAAATCGTACTCAGAATATAGCTAATACTAAATACTAATATTCTTTTACTTCAACTCATTGCGTCTATTCGCCAACGATTGTCATAGCACTAATTTAGTATAATTACATAAGATTAATATGATAATATGTGGAAAGCTTTATTCTTTAGTTAATCAGCAGTGAAGAAATCAGTAAAAATTCTTATGTTCATGAATTTTGGATACTTAGTTAAATTTATAAAACACTACTTGAGTGATTAAAATTATATAAATATAATCAATAAAATATTTAAAATATTATTCATATATTTAACAAAATAAATTTTATAGTTACATCATAATCAAGACATAAACTTCAAACGCTTTCTGATTATTTATAAATCCAAAAGAAGAAGCGATCGCAAAAGCAAGAGAGAACCCAGCGGGGTAAAGGAGGCAGATAAAATATTTATATAATATTTAGAAAATGGCTACAAAAAACTTATGATTTGATTGCTGTGTTAATTATTTTTTATACAAAATGAGGACTAATTATTTTGTAATAAAAAATCAAAAACTATCTACATTTACTAGAGCTTAAAAATGCCAAATCCACTAATGTACCAGCAGGATAATTTTGTTGTTCTAGAAACAAATCAACCAGAAAAATTTCTGACAACATCAGAGCTATTAGAAAAGCTCAAAACAACTCTCCAGCAACTAAAAATTCAAGATTTGGCACCTGACTTGCAAAAGTTTGATGCTGTAGAGGCTCAAGCACAATATTTACTGGACACGAGTTGTGAATTAGATATTGGTCCTGGACAATATTTGCAATGGTATGCAGTTCGTCTAGAAAAGTAATACCATTTTAGATTTTAGACTTCGGCTTACCTCGACTTCTCTACGAGACGCACTCGCGTTCGCTACTTTGACTGCGCTACTTCGACTGCGCTCAGCACAAGTCGGTACAAATCACTCAGTCGAACGATTTTGGAGTGGGAATCGCTTTGTGTGTCTGAATTTTGTAAATTATCTAGGAAGTAGAGAGTAGGCGAGATGGGGAGCAGAGGGGCAGAGGGGCGGAGTGGAGAATAAAAACTCGTAACTGTTAACTCAGCGCAGGCTAAACGCACCGCTTCCGCTAACAGCACTCCCAATAACGCCACTTGCTATCTTACGGGAACGCCAAGAGCGAACAAGTTGGCAGAGGCTGACGCCAGTCGCTCATGGGGGAAACCCGCAAGACCTCGCTGGCTCCCCAATGCACAGTCCTCAGTTCCCAATGTTATTAACTATTGACTATTGACTCTTTTTGAGCATTTTTTATTAATGCTACTTCAATTTTATTTTCAGATGGCTGGGTTATTTTAATTTCCACTCCAGGCCCAAAATAATTGGTCATTTTTTCTTGCTTTTTTTGCCATAAGTCAATTGGTATTAGCGGTGAATCAAATTCTAAAATTAAAACATAGCTTCCATTGACTTCTGTTTCTCGCAACCCTGTAACTATTGGTCGTTCTTCATCACTGGGACTCAAACCCAAAAAATCAAGTGTTGTATCGAAATGAGCATCTTGACCATAGCAATATCTGGTGATATCTTTGCGAATTTTATTTTGAGTTACAGTTGCTTGCTGCTGACGCAATGTTAATGTTGATGGTGACGTAGGTTGGCTGAAGGGTATTGGCTTGAGTTCATTAGCTTTCAGTGCCAGCCCCCCCAACAATAGAGGAATCCCGTAAAAAAATCCGACAAGATTGAGTGTCGCATTATCAGCAGCATAGGCGATGAAGCCAATGATGGTTAATATGCTACCGATAGTTAAACCGAGTGTTCCCAAAGAGATTTGGCCTAGCATGAGCTTAGATGAGTATAAATTGTTAATATCTCATACCATTTCTAAAAATCTTGGCAACAAATGAATTGCCTGTAAAGGTTTACAGTTGTGTGCCCCTACCTACGTACTTGTTGCAGGAATTTTCTGAAATGGTATTAGTTTTATTATCATCGGCTATGAGTCACAAATTAGGAAAGAGCATTAGCCCATCTTGCTTGCAGCATTCTCAATGAGCCAATTAGTCTGCAATAGCCCAAGTCCACTTATACTAATGCAATTAAGGATAGTAACTTGGGCAAGGAGTAGGGAGTAAGAATAGTCTGTTTAAAGCCAACTTACATATTCAGCGGACAAAAACACTTCCTCAGTCTTCATTTAGGAGGAAATAGGCTGGGATTGAACGAAGCGAAAACCGACATTTTTTCGTTCCTCAAGTCAGCCTACTTAGTGTTCCAGAATATTCGATTATGAGTTAAGTTTAAACTTAAAGGTAATTAACACCAAGAAAAATAATGGATCTACAGACTATAAAAGAACGAATCGCCGTAGTACAAAGTAAGCGGGATTACTTGCTGAGTCTACTGGAACAGCCAAACCTGGGAACTTTAAGAATTGACGTAAATCAGGCTTTGGAAGAACTAGATGAATTAATTGATGAATTTAGACGCACAGTTCCGGAAACAGAAATATAGGTAAGCTGGACTCAGGACTAGAGTAGAAAATATCGAAAAGTGCGTCGGTGTAACCTTGAATTTCAGGATATACCGACGTTTCTTAGTAATATAATGTCTTCAAATCCCTGGAATTGAGCTAAGCCTGGGTTAGTAACGCAATACATTATCTATCATTCATTCTGTGACTGGACATTTCCTGTACGCTTACCTAACTGCCTAACTAAAGCAATAAGCTCAGAGGTAGGCACATCTTTTTTACAAACATCATCAAAGTTAGACATTTTTTTTGTCTCTTGAAAACTTACATCCTCTACTGAAGAGTAAGCAAGGATTTGAGTGTTAGGAGATATAGCTTTGATTTGGCTAGATGCACTCCAGCCATCCATGACTGGCATCTGTAAGTCTAGAACAATTACATCAGGCTGCCAACGTTTAACCATTTCTATAGCTTCTTGACCATTAGTGGCTAAGCCTACTACTTGGATATTTTCCTGGCAAGAAAAAGCCAATTGTAAGGTTAAACGAGTAAGTTCGTGGTCATCAACTACTAGAACGCGCAAGGTAGAAAACTCACAGGATAACATTAACATCGAGGGAAAAGACAAAATTATTTACAATAACCCCTCTAGTTTATGGGAATAAGTGCCAGTACTTACTCTATCCTATGGTTGAATAACTTCTATAAACCTATGACAAATAACTTAGATAACTTATCAAAAAATTAAAATTTTATAAAAAAACTAAGTCGATCTAGCTTTGACACTCCCCACAGCTAGAAGCTGGGGGATTCTTGCTTGACAGGGATTCCAAATAGCTAGAACCTGGGGGCTTGTGCCCTTTGATTTTCGGTCAAGATATAGGGAATTTATCTTTTTAATCAATCAGGTTTGAGGCTACACCAGTTAGACGTAAGGCCATATTGATCAGAGTTTTTTGGGAATTAGCTTCTGGAGAATCATCATAGGGACGGCGTTGAATGTAGGTGCCATCGGCTTGTAAGTCCCAAGCTTGGCGATTATCTGCGAGCATAATTCCCAGGATTTCTTGCAAATCTTTAGCAATATCTGGGTCTTTGATTGGGGTAATTACTTCCACTCGTCGGTCTAAGTTGCGGCGCATCCAGTCAGCACTGCCAATATAAATTTCTTCCTGTGTGTTGTTATGAAAATAATAAATTCGAGAGTGTTCTAAAAAGCGACCGACAATGCTGATTATATGAATATTTTCACTAATGTCTTTGAGTCCTGGACGCAAACAGCAAACGCCCCTAACAATTAAATCAATTTGCACTCCGGCGCGGGAAGCTTCATATAAAGTGGCGATAATTTCGGGATCGACTAAAGAATTCATTTTGGCAACAATGCGCCCAGAAAAGCCATTTTGAACATTTTCGATTTCGCGGCGAATTAATGCCAAAAAGCGATCGCGCATATTCACAGGTGCAACCAACACCTCTCGATAAGACTTTTGCCGAGAGTAGCCTGTCAAGAAATTAAATAAATCTGTGATGTCGGCACCCAATTCTTCACGGCAACTAAACAATCCCAAATCTGTATACAAACGTGCAGTTTTTGGGTTATAGTTACCAGTCCCAATATGTACGTAGCGACGCATCCGGTCTTTTTCTCGCCGGACTACCATCACGGTTTTACTGTGGGTTTTCAGCCCCACTAAACCATAGACAACATGAACTCCAACTCTTTCTAGTCGTCTTGCCCAGTAAATATTATTCTCTTCATCAAACCGCGCTTTTAATTCCACCAGCACAGATACCTGCTTGCCATTTTCGGCAGCGGCGATTAAAGCGTTAACGATGGGTGAGTCGCCAGAAGTCCGATAGAGAGTCATTTTGATGGCTAGGACATTAGGGTCGTAGGCGGCGTAAGTAATAAACCGCACCACCGAGGCGGAAAAAGATTGATATGGATGATGTACTAACAAATCTTTTTCACGAATTACCGCAAAAAAGTCTTTTCCTTCGTCTGTTTCCAATGCATCTGGGTCTAAACTGGGTTCTCTAAGACGTTGGAGGCGCGACGGTACAACAGATTGACGTGGTGGATCTTTGAGTTCTGGTAGTGGCAAGGACATGAAAGACATCAAATCCCGCAGTCCTAAAAGGCCATCTACTTCGTAAACATCACTGTCTGTTAATTCTAAATCTTGCAATAATCGCGATCGCACTGGTTCAGGTGTTTGGGATTGAATTTCTAGCCTGACTGGACTTCCACCCAGCCGCCGTTTTCGCAATTCTTGTTCGATCGCTAATAACAAATCATCTGCTTCATCTTCTTCTAATACCAAATCCGCATCACGGGTAATGCGAAATGGATGATATTCTTGAATATTCATCCCTGGAAATAGGGATTCCAAATTATGAGCGATCGCTTGTTCTAAAGGTACCCCAACCCAGTGAATCAGTTTTTCATTATCTGGGGTTGCTAACTCACGAGGTATAGGTAAAAATCGCGGCAGAACGTTAGGTACTTTGACTCTGGCAAAGAATTCTTCATCGGTGTCTGGATTTTTGACCACAACTGCCAAATTCAGACTGAGATTAGAAATAAAAGGAAACGGATGACTGGGGTCAACAGCCAGGGGAGTCAAAACGGGAAAAACTTGTTCTTCGAAATAGCTGTCGAGATGATTCCGCTGTGTCTGATTTAAATCTATGTAATCCAAGATATGGATGCCATGAGTTGCTAACAGAGGGCGAAGTACTTGCTCAAAATGTTGATGCTCTTTCTTCACTTGGGGAATCAAGGTAGACCGAATATCATCTAGCTGTTGTTGTGGCGTCCGACCATCGGGAGTTAACAGGGTAACTTTCGCTTCTACTTGTTGCTTTAAAGCGGCAACGCGCACCATAAAAAACTCATCTAAATTAGAGTTGAATATTCCCAAAAACTTGAGGCGTTCGAGAAGTGGGGTGCGATCGTCACACGCTTCATGTAAAACCCTGCCATTAAACTCTAACCAGCTTAACTCTCGGTTAAGATAATATTGTGAATCGTTAAGATTGATGGGATTAGTGCTTTTTTTAGACTTTGCCATAATGACTTAAAGGCAGGCAGGTGCAGCCATTTAACTTGGGGACAATAAACATAGTAAGTTAAATAGTGCTTGAGCGTTACGCCCAGACAACAGTTAGTCATAGCTGCATTTTATAGGTGCTTTTAATTATGTGGAATATTTGTATTTCGTAAGGGCGCATAGCTGTGCACCCCTACAACGTTATGCCTGAGAATTCAAATCGTTGCCCACGGCATATTACCCATGAAGATGCACTCAAGATTTAGCAAAGATATGACATGGCTAATTTGGAAAATTTCTGAGTAATTATTAAGCGCAGTTTACAGAGAATTTTGGTATTAAAGTCAGTCTCAAGTCATACCTTTGTCACTTTTGGGATGTAGTTTTTCAAAATACGAACTTTAGTAAGCATTACCACAACTGCTATACAGGCATCAATGAGACAGAAGATTTACTGTATCTCTTGCCTGATTAAGATTTTGTTGGTGGTATTGAGATCTACACTCACAATTTTTCTATTAATTTTTTTAATTTATGACCACCAATTTTTTGAATAAATTCAGTGTTATCACTGAATTGTTTATGGAGAGCAATAGTTATATTGAAAACGCAAAGATGAATACACAAGGAGCTTGTGAATCATGAAACTATCTACAATTATCAAAGGCAGTGTTTGCGTATTAGGTTTGGTTGGTGTTAGTAATTTCTTTGCGGCACCTGCAAAAGCAGATCAAGCTGCTGCTCGTGGTGCAGTTACAATAGTTAGACCTTCAGGTTCTTCTATCAGCGTCAGTGGTGAAATAGTTGCTCCTAGTGGTATGCAATTCCCTGGCCCATTAACAGTTACACCTACATACGAAGGTACTCTAGGCGGAAATGATGAAGCCATCACAGATCTGACAGTAGACCCAGGTGCAATTGAAGAATCTGTGGTAACTGGCGGCACCACAATCGAAGCAGCGATCGCAGCAGCGATTACTGCCGGTGCTTTTACTGATGTTGTAGACATTGCAACCTTGGTTAGAGCAGCTAGTTCTGGCGGTTTAGAGTAGTTTGATTGTTAGCTCAGAAAATCACTATAGTGTGAAAATCCATCGGCTCTTAATCTAGATGTTTTCACACCCTGGGCTAGTTTTCAATATCTTTTTGGGTTTC
This sequence comes from Nostoc sp. CCY 9925, assembly GCF_963920935.1. NCBI lineage: Bacteria > Bacillati > Cyanobacteriota > Cyanophyceae > Nostocales > Nostocaceae > Nostoc > Nostoc sp. CCY 9925. The sequence continues at coordinate 61,421 of NZ_CAWUDO010000019.1, forward strand.
CTTTGAGGAAGCATTGCCAGCAGTAGAGATAAAATCATTGTGCATCCCTACGCTAGGCATTTGCATTGAAATATTTGGTAATACGCAAATCAATTCCTTGACTCACTCTCCTTTACCTATATTCATAGTTTTGATGCGGGACAAGGTAAAAAGGGAGATGTAACAGATTTAAGAAAAAATACAACCCCTTAAATGTAGTTTAGGGGTGGTATTTCCAAACTTATTCACAATATTACCATATAAACCCGGTTTCTTTAAGAAATCGGGCTTTTAATCTTTGTTTAAATAGATACTTCATAAAATCTTCTTAATAAGGCAAAAGGCAAGAGGCAATAGGCAATAATGAATAGCTAAAAGGCAATAGGGACAAGACAATAAGGCAATAATTAATCTTGCCTTTTGCCCTTTGCCTTTTGCCTTTCTTGACTAAGTGTTAATCCTTATACCAAATTTTAGTAGCCTAGCAATCAAATCTTTTGGGAAGTTACCGCTATATTTCTCATGCCAATTTAAAAGAGCATGAGGAATAAATCACACATGTATAGCGTGTTTTGCCAACTATCTGTAACGTGCAAAAAAAGCATTTATTTGCTGGGCTTTATCAGTTTAGCTAATTTTATTGCAGCGCCAGTATATGCACAAGAAGCTGTAGCGCGTGGTGCTGTTTCTATAGTTTCGCCTTCTGGCGCTTATCAAAGTGTTAGTGGTGAACTGTTCTTGCCTGTTAGTAATAATGTTTTAAATCCTGGCACAAGTACGACTCTAACAATCACGCCTACTTTTACAAATATTGGAACAATTAATGAAAGAATAACTTCATTATCTCTCACGGTAGGAACAGCAACAGAAGTAATAACAAACAATAATAATTCACTTGTGAATCAAAATATAGAAACAGTCAATAATTTAACATCAATTTCTGATACAACATCTCTTATTGAGACAACCAACGGCACTAACGGTTTAGGGGCTTTGGAATAGTACAAAAGACTATATTAAGTAAGTCAGCGCTAATATTTCATAGCTATATTAAGAAGTTTAAATGTAGGGTGCGTTGTCGCGAAGCGCAACGCACCGTCAACAGTTTCTTTGATCAAAATTCTAGATCACAAAGTGGCTAACGCAACGCTTACGTAATTCGCAATTAAAAAATCTAGATCCAGTATTAAGCCCCTGCGAATAGAATTCGCGGCTACACAGGCAAAGTCGGCCTCCGCGGACTAACAGAAAATTAAGGGTTTGAAACCCACGGAGGTGGGTTTTGTTTGTGTAGACGCGGTTTCTAACCGCCCGTTTCGCGTTAAATTGAATACACCTTCGGCATCTTACCTAAAATCTATAACCACCTTTAATTTGCATATCAAACCCATTTTCGCCCGTACCAATTAGAGATTCTAAAAAAACATTATTATCTGGAAACTGGTGTCTAAAAATTAATCCGTAATTTATGCCAGAAACTCGGCTATTTAAGCCTACATTTCTCGTGGCATAATTTTTAATATAAGCGCCAAGAGAGAAATTTGTGCCGAGTCTTTGTAAACCCTTTAATTCATAGAAAAAGTTTTGACCGAATTCTAGATTTGTATTAATATTCAAACCCGTACTAGTACTGAGTTCACCACTAAACAAGCCTAACAATTCACCATTGCTATTTTCTTGAATATAAGCGATCGCAGGCGCTAAAGAAAAGCTTAAATATTTTTGTTGACGATTAAAGTAATAACTTAAGACAGTGGATAAAGGATTATTAGCGTTCGATGCACTATTCCAGTTAATTTGTAATGACGGTACGTGAGTATTGATAGCTACTGGTTTTTTATTTGAATCTAACTGGACATGAGTTTTAATCTGGTTAACCAAAGCACTAACATATATACCTATAGATGGTTCTGGTAACCCTAAATTATTATTAGAAACTCCTGGTGCTGATTGAGCATCTACATTAAACCAAGTTCCTAAGCTAGCGCTATAGTTTAAGTCACCACTGGAACCAGCAGCTAATAATTCGACTGAAGGTAAAGAAAGATAACCATTAAAACCGTCAAAACTTACACCTATGAGGTCAACTCTGGTAAGTTCAAAATAATCGAATGCCAAATCAAATGTCCGGACTGGAAGTGGCACTATAGTATTATCTGCCGAACTAAATTTTTGTACAAATTGTCTGCCTTGGGGATTAGTTAGAATAACTTCAACAGCACTAGATTCGTTAATGGGATTAATATCTGTATTATTCAAAGGAATTTGATTTCCTATGAAAGTCAAAGGGCCAAATCTTTCATTAGAAAGCCTAAGGGTTGAAAAAAATGTATCACCTGGATCTAAAAGTTCAATCTTTCTTCCTAAAAATTGGACGGCGCGTTTGTGATTTCCTGTTCTCAGTGTCAAAATACTAGAATTTTTGGGAGTAATTTTACTCTCAATTGTCATATTCCCTGATACTTGTTCCAGGTTACTGGCTGCATTAGAATAAGCTAAAGTACGATTAAGCCTGTTATTAATTTGTCTTCTTTGATCTGGTGTAGACTTTGTATTTAATTCAGCAAAGCTTTCTCCGTTTTTAAATCTTTCCCGCGCTTCTTTTAAACTTTCGTTAATATTATCTATTTTAATAAATTTAAAAATTCCACCTAATGCCAGCCCTAAAGTAGAATTAACTGTTTGTATCCCATCAATATTAAAGTCACTAAAATTAGCTGTAATCGAGAATCCCGGACTAGCAAAAACATTAGAATAACTTGCACTAATTTTTTCCGGGTCATATTGAATAATGGTGCGGTTATGAGGATAGCTAGCGTATAACCTGTGCCAATCAGAAGTTCTTTGTGGTGCCTGGGATACAACTTCAAATTCCGGGTCTCTTTTGCCGAAAGATACCCAAAATAAAGAATTTAAATAACTTAAGTCTCTTTCAGTTTGTGTTAGGTAAGGATTGACTGCTATATTTAATAAATCAGGATTATCAAATCTACCTCGCTGGGCAATCTTAACGCCTGGTAATGAAGAAACAGGAGCAGTAAAACCAAAACCTTCACCTGTTAAGATATCGCCCCAAAAAATGCCAGCTGCTTCTAGAGCAGAATTAGGAATAATTTCGCCTAGTTGAAGTCTAACATTTCCTCCATCTAATAGAGGCTTTAAATTAGTAGTCGGAAAGGCTTGCAAAATTCGAGGGGTATTAGTAGCATCTAATAAATCAAATAAAGCTTCGCCACCTTGATTACTTAAAGTCGAACCACTACCAATATTTGGGGTAGGATTTCTTAAAATTGTGACATTAGGATCTTCAGGATTAACTCCGCTATTAATTATTACTCTACCAGCAGGAACTCCTTCAGGATTAATTAGTTGCCCTGCTATAGAAACTATAGAAAAATTATCAACTCCAACTTCACCGATTAATTCGTCAAAATTGATCGGTAAAGTATTCAGAGATTGTAAACCCCAAAATGCTTGGGTTGATGTCATATTTTGGGTACTGTAATTTTCTGAAGATCTACCTTGGTAAAGAATACCGGCTTGTGTACCTTTGGTTTCAATTACTAATCTATTGTTATCGAGAACCCAGTAAAACTGGTCAGATTCAGGAAATTTTCCATAGGTAAATTTTTCAATAATCTGATTATCTTCGGAAAATCTGATACTTAAATCTGTATCTATATAATTTTCGTCTTTATTTGGCTTAAATAATTGAGGTTTAAAAGTCAGATTATCTGTTGGATTAGTAATCCAAGGATACCTGTTAGCACTTGCAGTCAGAGCATCAATAATTATTTTATTTTGGATTACTTGTTGTTCTTTTTTTGTTCGACGTAGTTTTTCTATTAGTATTCGTTGCTGGAGTGTGCGTGGTTTTGCTTCATTTGGATTTGATGGTTTAACTGTATCTGGCTGAGGTTTTTCTTCCTCTTCTGCAGGTGGTTTGGGGGGGTTGTCTTTATATTCTTCAATTGGGATAACGTCAGCTATGGTGAATTTGCGTAACTGTTTTGGCTTGTCTAAATTAGATTTAGTATCTTTTAAAGCCTGTATTAAAATTGCTTTTCTTTGAGAATTATCTATTTTATTAGACTGATTACTGGTGATGAAACCAATATTATTTTTACTATTTATATCTAGAGCGATCGCAGATACTTGAATTAATACAATCTCAAATGAAATTGTTGAATACAACAAACAAATTCCAATGATTTTTGCATTGACTTTGAATCTCATTAGGGAGATATTGATAATTGTCTGAATTGAAATTTTCAAGGTAATCACAATAAAATTTCTGGAAATTCAAGTTATCTGAAAGTTGCTAATATCTGAGATAAATCATTATTAAATATTTAAAATTTAATTTTTTTATTGGTTTATTTGGATGCATTTAACAGCAGTTTCAGTAAATCTCAATATAAACAGTCAAAGAAAATCAATTTTTTATCTTTCGTGTAAAGAATAAAATAAGATTAAGCAGATTTACCGCAACAAGAGTGTAATTCTTGAGTAAAAATTCAACCTCAGCAAAATCACCAAAAGTCAAAAATTCAGCTATTCTTTAGCCGTATAAATACGTAATGTGAGGATATTCAGTCAAAAAAATGGAGTCAAAAATATGTTTCAGGCTACTCGCCGCCGTCTAGCAATTTGGTACACTGCTGTAACTGCCGTATTACTACTACTGTTTGCTAGCGGCGTTTATTTATACGTCCGCAGTACACTGATTGAGCGAATTGACGATACTCTTAGCCATGTAGTGGAAATAGTAGAGCGATGTTTAACAACAAACCCATGTGCATCTAGACTCATAGTTGAGCCAGTCAATTCCAGCGCTGATAAATTTCTGATGAATGTAGAGGCGAGTTTTCCTGAGAATGCTGACAGCGTAGAAGATGACCACATCGACCTAGAATGGTTTAGTCCAAATGGTGAATTAGTTTGGTCAACGCTATCCGAACCTTTAAATATTCCCATTCATGCCAACCGCACCGGTGAAACCGTCCGTGTAGTCAAGGGAGAGAAACAAAAAGACGGAGATGATAAATTCCGTACAGACACGGTTAATCGCGTCTCTACCCACTCCCCACTCTTATTGCGGCAAGTCACACAACGGGTGGAAGTGGGGCGGCAAGTATTAGGATATCTGCGTGTTAGCCATCCTTGGTTTGAAGTTACTAAGCCCAGTCGCCAATTAATTTTTGATTTGGCATTGGGTATTGGGTTAATGGTGGTTTCTGTGGGAGCAAGTGGCTGGTTTCTTTCGGGTAAAGCTATGGAACCAGTCGGTGAGTCTTATCAACGCCTCAAGCAATTTACTGCTGATGCTTCTCATGAACTGAGAAGTCCCATCACTTTGATTCAAACCAATGTGCAAGTCGCCCTTGCTGACTTGGAGTTAGCAGATACAGAAACTACTACTTCTGTGCAATATCAACAACAGTTAAAGATGGTGGAACGCTTAACTCAGCGTTTGGGTAGGTTAGTCAACGATTTACTCTTTTTAGCAAGACAAGATAGTGGTATTAGCAAAGATGCCTTTGCGCCTTGTCCGCTGGACGCTTTGTTGATGGAAGTCCTTGAAGAACAACAACTGCTATTTCCTGAAAAACAAATTGCCTTGACTCTAGACTTAGTTGATCCTCCCGTCTCGGAAACTAGCCCCAAATTACTAGAAAATTGGTTTACCCTTGTGGGTAATTGGGATCAACTGGTGCGACTGTTCACAAATTTGATTGCGAATGCCTTGCATTACACACCAGCAGATGGACAGGTAAAAGTAGAATTGGCGCGGATAGAGGGAATAAATCGCGTTTCTGGGCGACGTTACACCAGTGGTCAGTTGCAAGTTATAGTCAGTGATACCGGAGTTGGAATTCCACCAGAGGCGCTACCGCACTTATTTGACCGCTTTTATCGGGTAGACCCGGCACGCACTCATAGCACTGGGAATACAGCTACAGCCAGCGTTACTGGTTCAGGATTGGGATTAGCGATCGCTGCTGCTATTGTCGAATATCACCAGGGTCATATTCAAGTTGAAAGTACCCAAGGCATTGGCACCACCTTCACTGTGACTTTACCAATAACTCTTGAGTCTTAAATTCTCAATTCAATAATTTGCTTTGATTTTTTAATTTATTTGTTATGCGGGGAGTGGTACAGACGCGATTAATCGCGTCTGTACGGAGTAGGAATCAGCGTTTTTGAGTTGACGGTGAGTTTTGTCACGCAATCAAATATCAGTCCCATATTGTTTCTTGTGGCAGATGTAAATATTTAGCTTTTTTACTATCAGCATCTGGAAAACAAGACAAATTAACTAATATGAAAATGTCTAAACTAAAAATAATCAAAGTGTCTACAGTTTTTGAATGGTTGAGCTTTTCAGCCTTCAGAAGTAAATTTTATGTCCAAAAATATATGATTTTCAAGTCTAGAGTTAGATGTAAAACACGTAAATAATTATCAAAATGAAAAAGTTATTCAAGAATTTAGAACTCAAAATTCAAAAGTCGGAGTTGTTAAAGAACTAGGATTACATACCAAATTAATATACTTATCTTACTAAAATCCGTGACAATTTCTGAATTCTAAGTCCTAAATTCTTACATTTAAAATTTTTCCAAATCAGCCAACCTAAGTCTTTCTAGGAGTTAACAATGGTTAATAATTTTCCAATTTTTCGCAAATCTGCTGAATTTTTAGGTGCTATTTGCGGAGGATTGCTGATTATACTGCCAGCAGTTCCTCAAGCAGTTGCACAACAATCTACTCCCCGAGTTAACCCTTGTCCTAGTATTTTCTACGAAGAACCACATAACTCTCGCGTTGTGGTACCCCAAGGATGTCCTCCCAATGCCCTAACTCAAAGACTAGCAGCCCAAGGACTTCTTCCCGTCCCTGCGACTCCATCACCAGATCAAGCAAGATTAGGTGTGGGTGGTGAAGAACCTCCAGTACCATCACAACCAGGTGTCATACAACCACGCACAGTTCCGCCAGTTCAGGGAGAAGTAGCTCCTGTGTCACCAGAACCAGGTGCTACAGTACCAGTAGAACCACGACAAGCCCCTAGCGCTAGAATCGCACTCACAAATAGCAGAGTTAATATCAGGTTAGTGAATGACACTGCGACTAATGTAACTTACCAAGTTATCGGCGATACCGCACCGCGATCGCTACCGGGTAAATCTGGTGTCACACTCCAAGGTGTAACAGTACCAGTATCAGTGACATTCCAACGAGAAGATGGCGGACAATTGACGGTAACTCCACAAGCTTCATCAGAACCAGGAAGCTTAGAAGTTACATTTAACGAAGCCACCGATGCAACCCAAGGCAGAAGTGCTATGAGAATTGAGCAAAACGGTTCAGTGTTCTTCAATTAATAAAAGCAAGGTGTTCTAAATTTAGCAGGGTAGCATACGTATGCTACCCTGCTGCGTGTTTCCTTCAAAAGATTTCCGGTGTCGTATTTCTAAGCTAATGAGCATTTAAGTTGCATAAAACCAGGGCTGGAGCCGCTTACTACAAGCGAATCACTCTGGAAAAATGAATGACGATTAGCTTACTTCTTGAGCATTTTTGTCAGCTTATCCAGCAATAGCACTTCTTGTTTGCTATCTTCCAATCTTCGCGCCAGTATAATCGCTCTTTCGTAAAAATTACGAGCAGTTGGGTAATTACCTAACTGCTCGTATAATTGAGCGTAGGATTCAAAAGATTTTAATTCTTCTCGCACATTTTGTAATTCTTTGGCGAGTATTAAACGCTCCTCTAATAAGTCAAAAGCGCGTTCGTGGCGTCCTACGGCACTGTGAGCTGTAACTAAACCATCAATTGCCCGTAATTCATTAGTGCGATCGCGGTTAATTTTAGCAAGCCGCATTGCTGCACCATAACTACCAATGGTATCTTGATAATTTCCCGATGCTAGATAAGCCTCACCTAAATTATTTAAAGTGTTTGCCTCACCGATAGCATCACCACTTTGACGCCGAAAAATTAAGGAATTTTCATATAATTTAATTGCCTTGTTGTAATCTCCCAACCTCGCTGTTACTAATCCCAAATTACTCAGAGATAGTCCTTGACCTTCAATATTTTTCACATTCTGAGCAATTGTAAGTGCCTCTTGGGCAGTTTTGCCAGCAGCCACAAATTCTCCTTTTTGGAGTAAAAATGTCGCAATATTATTCAGCACAAAAATTTGAGATTGAAAGTCTTTAGTATCACGAGCGATCGCTAATCCTCGCCGTAAAGCATCTTCGGCTTCTTTGAAACTACCTAACTGGATATAAGCCTTAGCAAGCAAATTATAAGTCAAACCTTGGGCTTTCAGGTCGCCAATTGAATGATATAGTTCTAGTGCCTGCAAGCAAGAGGCAATTGTTTTGTTGGCATATCCTGAGGCATATTGTTGTTCGCCGATACGCAGCAAACTGTCTGCTTCATCTCTTGATTGTCGTCCAACGGAACTATTTAAAGGACGGTGGAGTTGTTCAGTAATATCAACCGCACCCGCAGCTATAGGAGTCAGCAGAAAAGTAAATAGTAAAAAGCTATGCAAAAGTATCTGGCGACGAAAAATCCCAGTTACATCAACTAAGTCTACCTTGTGCCTTGGGAATACAAGCTGTTGTCTCATAAAACTTACCCATCGAGTTGTGGGTTTAAGTAGAAGGTCTAAAGTGAAGTTTTAATTTTAAATTGAAGACAACAAATACTCGTATTTATACGTAAGCTAAACTTAGGCAAAATCTTCACCAAGATAGATAGCACGAATATCTGTGGGTAATTTGTCCTCTAGCATACGATAGCCTTCCTGGAGAAAATTGGCTACTTCGTTAGGAGCGATCGCTTCTCCTTCTGCTTGCAAATAAGCAGCAATTCTAGTGTCACTCCAATGGAAAGTTTGAGACATCAACACGATTAAGCGCAGAATCGGAGGTAATTGATCTAATGCTTGTTCTACATAGCACCATAGCGGCGGCGAAGTTGCCTCAAGAGAATAGTGAATTGCTTCTGTGGGTGGTACTCTAATCTCGTTAATACAGAAAGCAGTCATGTTAATTAACCAATTTTGCATGGTTAACGTTTCTTCGCTCGATTGCGGACGAGTTAAATTTAGTCCACCGAGTTCGTAGTAGATATGTCGCCAGGTAAGGGCAAACAGATAATCAGCTTGCACAGGCGATCGCGCCGAATGCCGAATTAAGGTATACACTATGGGGCTATAGCGGCAAAAAATCACTGTAAAATACTTGCCAGCATCGGGATACTGCTGAAACAGAGTCAGTAATTCATCGTCACTGTGATGAAACAGCGACTTAACCAGGGGGTGATTAGCTTCAGGAAAAGAAGGAATTTGCATCAGCCTTGCGATTGATAGTTGTTAAAAATAATTTTGGCAATTGCACTCTTGTAGTTAATCGCATAATATCTTGGTGTTGCTCAATTTGAGCCTCAGACTCAGACTAGTTAAATATTGATAAACTAAAAACAAGGACTTAATTTTAGTCTTGATTGACAATCATAAAAGCCTCTCACTTATAGAATCCTTATTTGTTCATGGTTATAGCAGTTAGCGTGATATCGTTCCTCTTGAGTCCCCTTACTTTAGCCTCCTTTTTGCCCTCCCTGCCTTTGGATAGCATCTTCTCTACTCAAGGCATCATGGTAATGCTGTTGGCGGCTTACGCTGGTGCCATGTGGATGTTCCTCACCAGTGCGCCAAAAGTACATACTGTGATGGTGTCAGATTTGGAGATTGCCCGACAGTTGTATGAAGGGCTGCTAGATTTGCCAGCAGCTGAAGTGCCTTTGCACTACTACTACAACTACGAACAAACTATAGGTGCAACTGGAATCGATCCGCTGTATATGTCTACCGGGCCGAGTTTCTCAAGTAAAACGATGAATAATGCCAGCGAAGGGCTGTGGTATCAATTGAAGAAAAATACCCAGCTACACGTTATTACTGGTGCAAGTTTAGGTAGCAAAAATCAGCAACGTCACGTTTGCTTTGACCATGAATGTCTGGAAATGATTTTAATGCGAGTCGAAGTGCGCGGTTTGAAATTCAAGATTCGTAACCAAAAGCCCCTAAATTTTTTGGTCAAGGACTATGAAGGGCGGGTGATTGAACTGGCTGAAGTAGCGAATTAGTTCAGAATTCAGAATTCAGAATTCAGAATGTAATTAGTTGTATCTTAGAAAGAGTAGGGTGTGTTGTCGCGCAGCGCAACGCACCATTTTAATATGGGTGTAAATAAATTGGAAAAAATGTACACATCTCACCTATATGAAACAGATTTCTATGCTTGGACGCAAGAGCAGGTTAGCTTGCTCAAAACTCAACAATGGGAACAATTAGATACGCTTAACTTGATTGAAGAAATTGAAACTTTGGGTAGAAAAGAACGACAAGAATTGCGAAATCGGTTGGGAGTATTACTAGGACATTTGCTCAAATGGAAATTTAAACCAGAAAAACGTAGCAATAGCTGGTTGGGTACAATTCGAGAGCAACGCGTTCAAATTAAGCTGCTTTTCCAAGATAGCCCTAGTTTGAAACCCTATCTTGATGGAGTTTTCTTCAGTGTTTATGAACTAGGTTTGGCCTTGGCGATTCGAGAAACTGAGTTAGATGAAAATGTTTTTCCAGAAATCTGCCCCTACACTTTAGATGAAACCTTAAATCCTGAATTTTTACCAAATTCAAATCAGGTTGATGAGTAAGCGAGTAATTATTTCAATACTGATTTGTCACCTTAAACCGTGACAAATAAAAGCAGCCCAGTAACGAGGATGTGAAAAAGGAAACTCTTCAGGCGAATTTTTGATGTCATAAATTTGACTCAACACTTTACGGTAATTTTTATATTCACAGTCCCACTCTAAATAGTTGGCTGAATCTTTGGAATACTGGTTTCTATTAGTTTTCGCTTCTTTCGACCTTTTGATAACTTGACTATAAAATTCTTCTATATCCTCTCTACTTAGCAGTGCCTCTTTATTAAGTTCGCGCAGTTTTATTTGGGCTTGCTGCAATGCTTGAGGACGATTTTTACCTTCTTGTCGCTGCTGGTAGTAAAAAATCGAAAATAATGCTGTGGCTAAATCATTAACTGACCACAAAGTGCTAACTACACTTCTAGCACCAGCACACAAAAATCCTGTGGAAAGAGTAAGAATATCATCAGTTAAGGAAGGAGTACCCAAATTAGTTTCGCAGCAAGACAAAAATACTTCTACAAGTTTAGGTAAACGCCAGCTTGGAGTCATCAATTGCCCCAAGGTGATACTGCTATCATGTGCTAATTTTAATTGTGATTCTAAAGGATTATCGAGGCGAGATTCTGCATGGTGGCAGGAATGAAGTATTTGAACTTGTTGCGCTAATTGTCGATAGTTCTTAGTGGTGGCTTGGCTACTACCGATTAATCTATTTTCTTGTGGAATATTGTATATTTGAGCGAGTTTTTCCCCTTCAAATCTGGCACAGGGAAGGTTATCTTCTGCATCCTCCACAGTGCCATATTTTAGAGACATTTTATCTACAGTGCCACGTTGTTGACAGAATTCTAAAATTTGGCAACTTGGGCTGTAACGAATCAGAAATTTATCTCCTAAATATTCGTGGTATTCTCCTGTAGGTAAAGCAGCGAACGGAATTTGATGGAGTAACAGGTGAGGTACTAAAATTAATTCTTCTATTTCTTGAAGATGTTGAGATATGAGTTCAGATATTTGTAGGCGTTCAGCTAATTCGTGGAGAACACTGTTAATTTGAGTTTCCCATTTTTTGCGTTCATCTCTATAAGGCAATAACCAATTTTGCTCAATCCAGCGTTGCAACGTATCTAATCCTTGTCCTGTGCAGGTGTGAAGAGTAATTTGGTTTTGCTGCACGACAAAAATATGGATGTCGTTGTTAGTAGTGTAGAAACTGAGAATAGCTGTATTGGGTTGGTCAATTAGATTTTGAATTTCTGACAAGCTGAGGGGGTTAACTTGAATTTCTCCAGCTAATACAGGATCTTCGCGTTTGATATTTTCCCAAACTTGTTGTTTTTGTCTTTCTAAAGTGGCGATCGCTTGATTATAAGCTTGAAACGCAGCACGTGTTTCACTGCGATTATTTTCCGATTTATGCCGTTGGCGTTCTTGCTCAATTTGCCGTTGCAGTTCTTCGTATTGCTGCAATAATTCTTGAACTTTTGGGGGGATTTCTTCGCCTTCAAAGAGGTTGTAGCTTGCCATTAAGTCTACAAGAAGTTTGGAGCGCGATCGTTCTGAATATTCAAAGGCTTTTTCTATTTGCCCAGCATTGATGCAAGCTTGCACCATGTTTTGATAAACATCAATGGCTTCTTTGAGGATTTCTTGACGACGAGATTCAGACTTGACCCAAATACGGCTAATCTCTACTGCTTGAATAGCAATAATATAGCCATCAATAGCTTCTTTCCAAAGTCCTGATTTAAAAGCAGTGTTTCCAAGATTGTGAGCAGTTATAACTGCTTCAGCAGGATACATTTCAGGTGTACGAATTTCTAGGGCTAATCTATAATGGGTTATTGCTAGAGTGGTTAAACCTTGGTCGCGGTAAGCATTACCCAAGTTATTCTGAAGTATGGCATAGACAAATGGATTATTTTCACGGGTATAAAATTTTAAAGAATCATAGCAAGATTTAACTGCCAATTGCAAATTTTTTTGTGGATCTCCCTGAACTCTTTTATTATATGCAATACCCAGATTCATTTGAGTATATGCCCACTCTTTAAAAAAACTATTTTGATTTATTACTTCTAATACTTCATTATAAATATTTATTGCTAAATCCCATTTTTCTGAATGATTATTATTCAGTAGATCGCAGTAAGCAGATGCAAGAGTATTTTTTACAATAGTCCATTTTTCAATTGATTTATTTTGTTCAAATATATCTGATACTAAATTACAAATCTTTATTATATTATTTTCTAATATTTCACAATAATCAAATTTAATTTTTGTAATTCTAGCTTTTTTTATATAAAAAGAAACCCTATTATTTTGAATTTCTGCCCACTGTAGAGGAAATTCTTCATAAGAGTAAACTTTTAAAGCATCCTGATAAGCTAATAATGCTTTTTCCAAATTCTCTATTTGATCGCCATAGATACGCTTTCCATAAGCACTTCCAAATTCATTTTAGATGTAGCCCAAAACTTAGGAAAATTATCAAAATTAAAAATGATTTCAATAACCTCGCAACAGGCAATTGCAATATCTAAATTGTCAGCTAAGTTTCCATGTGGAAATTGTGCAATTAATACACCAAAATTACCAATAACACCTGCTACTGCTTGAGCCGCCTTGTATGAGCTTTCTCCAGCAAAGTAATTTTTAGTCCAATGACGCAACAATTCAGCAAAATTTAAACTAAGTTTATCTAAATTCTCTTGCAAGAAAGGATAAATTACCTTGGTATCAGAATCACTCTCTGACATTTGTATAACTATTTTGAGCAAGAAATCTACTAATTCTTCTTCCATCATTAATTTAGTATTTAGCTAATTTGTTAGATTCGTTATATATGTCTTGCTTGATATCTATAAACAAGTTGATTAGGAGTAATATAAGTTACGAATATCTGCCAACTTATTCAGCAATACCTCAGCTAGATCTAACAACTCAATTTCATCACTAGTTTCGCGATTACTTTCTGTAACGCCCACACTACACGCTAATACATTTTTGACAGCAAAAATACGATCATTTTCTTCAGATAAACTCAAACATCTTTCCAACTTAACAGCAATCTCTTGGAGGGATTTATCTTTTAGCTCCTTTCTTACCCTCACCGCTACCAAGTCATCACTTTGCAGGAAATTAGTCACTAATTCTACAAAACTTTGCGGGTCATCTTCGTCTTGTCCCCATGTTTCTAGCCAATCTCCATCAACATCATCACAATATAAATGGGCGGCTTCAAGCCCATACTTCATGATGTCATCCTGCACTTTTTGAGCAGCTTCTACAGCTTGTAAAAAGTTGTCTAGTCTCTGTTGACGGTCAGATTGTTTTTCCTGAACCATAAGGACTCACTTTGTTAAGTAATAACGTAGCTATATAAATCCAGTAAATGAAAGTGACCGAAAACTATAAATTAAATTTTAAATAACTACCTATACTGAGATTATCGCTGTTAGATAATAATATGTTGACTATCTGATTCACAAAATCAGTTGTACCGGGATTGTAACTTAAAAATAATCCTCTATCTATTGCCCAAAAAATTAGGGTATTTTCCCATTCATCAAACTTATCTTGAGAAAACTCCTCTGAGACGCTAGTAAGTTGAATACATAGTGGACTCTCTTGCGTACTGCTAACAATTATATCAGTTGCCATAGACAGGTCTGCAATATAGCGTTGTACAATTGTCCCGCCACAATTTTTAATATTATTAGCAATATAGTTAATTAATTTGGCATCATCCTGATAGAACTCTCCCGCCATCAGTTTCCGTCTCCAGATATAAAATTTAGGGTCGTTTTCACTCAACCATTTAGGAAATAAGTACCCGTACCAATATTTTAAAGTTGGATTCAGCACTGTTAAAGCTGATTGCTGCTCTTCTGAAGAAGGTAATGATTTAAGTCTCAGCCAAACTTCAGCATCTTGAAGTATTTGTTGCAAAAACAGGATGACAAATTTTTTAGCAGTCAAAGAACCCGGTTTGATATCTTTCACCCAGCGATTTATCTCTTCTAACCTTTTCGCTAAATCAGGATCTATAGCAGATGCTTCCTGTATGAGTAATCTTAATTGTTGTTTAATTTCTTGGGCTTGCAAATAACGATCGACCTCAAAACTGGAGTTAGTCGCTGGAATTTTTAAGATTATTTTATCAGTCTAAGTGATGGGTGTAAAATTCCCCGTCTTGAGATTGGAGATATACCACCAAGCTAGACTATAGTCTGTGCCAGCCTAAATATCTGCCAATCTCTCCAGCAATTCTTCAGCTAAATCCAACAACTCAATTTCATCAATTTCATCACTATTTCCGCGATTACTTTCTCCACCTGTCAAATTACCAGCCAAAAGATTTTTCACAGAAAAAAGCTTATCTTCTTCTTCAGATAGACTTAAACATTTTTCCAACTCAGCCGCAACTTCTTGAATTGTCCTTGAACCTAAACGTTCTCTCACTTTCACTGCTACTGCATCGTCACTTTCTAGCAATTTTACCAAAGCTGTTCTCAGTCCATCATCTTCAGTAGAAAACTTCTCAACGGCTACACGTACATATTCTCGCACGCTCATGTTTGCCGCCAATGCCTTTTGGAAAACTACATCTGGTACATCTACTAGCAATACACCTTCGTTATCGCTGGCTTGATATAAATCATCCCCTTGTTTGACGGCTACCAGCAAATCTGCACCCAAAGCGTGTAAATAGTGCAACACTGATTCCAACTCATGCTCTTTTAACGCCGACTCCAATTTAGACACCGCTGCTTGCTTCACTCCCAGCTTTTCTGCTAGCTGTGCCTGAGTCAACCCTGCTTTATTACGTATTTCCCGCATAGCATCGGTAAGATAAAGGCGCAGGTACTCTAACTTACCCGCCAAAACCACCTCTGGGTCATCGCTTACCTTTTGCTGCAACCAAGCTTGAAAATTAGGCTTTTTCATCATTCCTCTGCTGCAATTCACGTAATCTTACTCTTGCAGGTTCTTTGTCTCTATCTTTGATAGCGTCGTCATATTTTTTCATAAAGGCGTGCAACACCACGAATCGCTGAGGAGTAGCAGCCGTTAAAATAAACCGTGGATTATGTTCGCTCTTGGTCATACGTAACTCATACAGGTCATCTTCCAACTTCTCAAAGATGTCGCTGGTAAGTGATGCGAGTCCTTTGTTACACAGGTAGCCAAGATTAACTTGCAGACGCCTGGTTTCGGAAGCACTCAGTAATGGTTTTGGTGGATTTTCTGGTTGTTCCTGTTCCGGAATCATCCTGATGAAAAAAGCAAGCAAGTCTTTGGGGATTTCCCCATTGACATCTTGATAAAGTTCCCAAGTCCAAGTCACTTGTTACCTCACAGCATAATATTCTTTATAAAGAATGTCAATTAAATTATTCTTTTAAAGGAATATCATATACAATGAGTAAGTGCAACTTAGGTAAGAAAACAATGAGCCATAAAAATGGTGCGTTAGGCTAAAGCCATAACGCACCCTACTGTTGGATGGTAGTTACTGTCTCAACTCAGTTGTTCAAACTTAAATTTCCCCTTAATAAACTTGTTAAAATATTGACCTTTGGATGGTGCATTATCTAAGCCTTCCTTGATACTGGGAGGTACTTTGAAATACTCGTAAACACTTCCGCTATCAAATTCAATAGTTAGTGTTTGAGTTTTTTCATCGTGGCTAAATTGCTTAATAACGCTGCCTTCAGGCTTGAGTAGGGGAAAGGCAATTACATCTCTAATACTGGGAGAATCAGTTAGTAACATTACTAAGCGATCGATTCCAATTCCTAAACCACCAGTAGGCGGCATACCATATTCCAAAGCTGTCAAAAAGTCTTCGTCTACACCTTGCGCCTCTAAATCTCCAGCGGCTTTTCTAGCAGCTTGCGCTTCTAAACGTTCTCTTTGATCGATCGCATCAGTAAGTTCTGAGAAGCTATTGCCAGTTTCTCGCCCTACTATAAATAACTCAAATCTTTCCACCAACCCAGGCACAGAACGGTGGGGTTTTGCTAGGGGCGAAATTTCTACAGGATAATCAATTACAAAGGTAGGTTGAATTAAATTGGCTTCTACCTTCTCTTCAAAAGCCAAATTTAGTAACTTACCAATTGATTGAGCTTCATCTACATCAGGAATTCCAGCATTTTTACTTGCTATTTTTGCTTCTTCCAAAGTTTGGAAAGAATTGAAATCTAACCCTGTAACCTCTTTAACTAAATCGTGCATTGTGACTCGTCGCCAAGGTGGTGTTAAATCTATAGGTTCCCCTTGGTAGGTAATTTGCAGCGTGCCGAGTACCTCTTGGGCAACAGTGGTAATAATCTCTTCTGTTAGCGCCATCATATCGTTGTAGTCGGCGTAGGCTTGGTAGATTTCAATAGTTGTAAATTCGGGATTGTGTCGAGTCGAAATTCCCTCATTGCGAAAAATTCGACCTAGTTCAAACACCTTTTCAAACCCACCCACAATTAATCGCTTCAGATGGAGTTCTGTGGCAATTCGCAGATACAACTCCATTTCTAAAGTGTTGTGGTAAGTGATAAATGGACGTGCATCTGCACCCCCAGCTTCACTTTGCAAAACAGGCGTTTCAATTTCCAGAAAATCTCGTTCTTCTAAATAGCGACGAATCCCAGCAGTGATTTGAGCACGACGGCGGAAAGTTTGCCGCACTTCCGGGTTAACAATCAAGTCAACGTAGCGCTGACGGTAGCGCTTGGCAACATCCGTCAATCCATGCCACTTGTCGGGTAGGGGCAACAGAGATTTTGTCAGGATGGTGTATTGTTTGACGTAGACAGATAACTCGCCCTTTTCAGTCCGTTTGATAGTACCTTTGGCTCCCAGGATGTCACCTGCATCTGTGAGTTGTTTCAAGTGATTGAACGCATCGGCATCAATATCTGCCATGCCTTCTTGGATGCAATTTTTCTCTAAATAAAGCTGAATTGTGCCAGTTTCATCCTGCAAGGTGAAGAAAGCCAATTTACCAAAAACGCGACGCGCCATAATCCGTCCGGCGATCGCAACTTCTAAATCAACTTCCTCACCACTGGCTAAATCAGCAAATTGTTCTTGCAACTGCGCTGCGTGATGGGTGGATTCCCAACGATAGGCGTAAGGATTAGTGCCTAACTGCTTTAGCTGGTCTACTTTTTCCAGCCTCGCGGCACGGAGATCTTCTTCCGACATGGTAACGAACTAAATAGGGCAAGATTAATTATAGATGCTGCAAAAGTTGGCAGTAAGAGATATTTGTCTTTGAGAGCGCAGGCGTAGGCATCGCCAAACCAAATACAATGGCACAAACTAGAGTCCGCTTATGGAATGTAGATGAATATCACCGGATGCTTGAGACGGGTATTATCACGGCCTATGAACGGGTAGAACTCATAGAAGGGCAAGTTATCCCCATGAGTGCCAAAAATCCCCTACACGCAGCCACAACCCTATGTGCATCTGATTATCTCAAGCACCTGTTAGCAGAAGTTGCCCTAGTTCGCGTCCAAGATCCTATTCAATTAAGTCAATATTCGGAACCTGAACCAGACATTGCTGTTGTCCAAATTGATGCGCGAAAGTACATTAATCATCATCCTGCGCCGAATGAAATATTTTTACTCATTGAGGTGGCGGATACAACATTAGAGACAGATAGTAAACAAAAAGCGCCTTTGTATGCTAAAGCAGTATTGACTACTGGATTTTAGATGTGAATCAGCGTCAGGTTTATGTTTTTCGCGAACCAGGCTTGGAAAGCTACAATCAACAATTTATTTTGCAGGAGGATACAACGTTATCCCTGATTGTATTTCCAGAAATTGAAGTTCAGATTAGTCAACTGTTTCCATAAATGTGGCGATCGCAAAAATTTTACTTTGCAAGTCAACCCTTTATTTCTGACCTACTTGTAGCGAATGCCGAGATAAAACAGCCTTCATTTTTAAGTTAGTAAATTTCAGTATTGCCTCCACTAATTCTTGCTGTTCTGGTTGTAAATTCAGTGTTTTTAGAGCTTCATTGATCTTGTTACCAGCGCGGAGGTTGTGAGCAAGTTGGGCACGCTGCGATGAGTTTAACACTGCCTGAATTTCCTTGTTTCTTCTCTGACGCACAGCCTGGAGTTGTTGGCTTTGTTGGGGAGTCAGATTAGTATCTGAAAATAAGGTAGAACCGCTGGCAGCTTTAATATGAGCAACAATAATACTAGAACTAGTATTGAGTTGAACGGGTGCAGCTAAGGCAATTCCCGGCATAAAGATAATAAAGGCAAAGATATTAATTAACACAAAAAGCCGTTTTGTCAAGTGAATTGCCATATTGAAAAATGCCTATACATAATTTAATGCTCAGATACGGATTGGGGACTGGTGATTGGGGACTGGGCATTGCGTATAGGAAGCAGACAAGGGGAAAAACTTAGCGCAATTCATCTCCTTGTCTCCCTAGCCTTCCCTGCTTCCCGAACTCCATCATTTCCCCAGTCCCTAGTCCCCAATCCCCAATCCCTCTTACGTATTATCAGGCCTTTTCATTCTGTTAATTTCGCGTTGTAATTCTTCAATTTTACGGCGCAAAGCTTCTTTTTCATTTTCGGAAGAATCTGCGGGGACATTTACAGCTCCGGAGGCGGGCGATCGCTGGTAGTTTCCTCGGCGAATTTGCTGATATTCTTCTGATACTGCCCACTGTTGTAAGTAATGCAAACGTTCTACAGGAAAAGGATGAGTCATCATTGCACCTTGAAAGCCAGTGTACATTAAGAATTTATACACTTGGTTGAGTCCATCTTCATCAAGTGCTTGATAATTTTCAGACTGCTTAATAAATTCTTGTAAACTGCATTCGTTAGCATATTTGATACTACCGCCTGTGATTTTCATCATCGTAGTCATCACAGGATTTAAGTCATCCATTACTAATAAAGCGGCGCGATCTGAGGATAGCTCGGCTTTACGTCGCCATTCATAAAAAGCAAGCAACAAACCTTGACTAACGAAATCACCAATGCCAAAGGTTA
This sequence comes from Nostoc sp. CCY 9925, assembly GCF_963920935.1. Taxonomy (NCBI): domain Bacteria; kingdom Bacillati; phylum Cyanobacteriota; class Cyanophyceae; order Nostocales; family Nostocaceae; genus Nostoc; species Nostoc sp. CCY 9925. Next base: position 81,180 of record NZ_CAWUDO010000019.1, read on the forward strand.
ATTCACCAACCCGAGAAGCTACACTCTTCGCCCATATCGCCATTTGGATTAAAATAGTATGACCACATTTAATGTGCCCCAGTTCATGGGCTAGCACCGCCCTAATTTCGACTTCGTTTAGTAAGTCCAATATCCCTGTATTTATGACTATGTAAGGATGCTCTTGTCCAAGTGCGTAGCTATTAGCTTGGGAATTTTGCTCAACAAACAGTGCGGGTTCTGGATAAATGTCCAAATCTCGCACGCATTCCCGAAAAATCTGGTAGATGGTGGAATATTGGCGCGGCCCGACTTGGATGGTGTTGCCCATTAAATAAACTAACTGAGGGCGTTCAGCGAAAAATTCCACAAATTTACGGGCCAAAAAATCAAATCCCGGTAAGTTACGTAAAGCTTGCTCGGCTTGGCTATCCAAGGGATGCCTGAAGGCTTCGCTGGAAATTCCTGTGTAGGTTGGCATAATTAGGTAATTGGTGATTGGGTCATTAGTCATTAGTCATTAGTCATTGGTCATTGGTCATTGGTCATTAGTCATTAGTCATTGGTTTTTAGACAAAGAACAAATGACACAGCCCAAAGTTAAAAGCTAAGGCTTCCTTATATTTCAGATGCCACTTGCTATCCTACGGTAACGCCAAGGGTGAACAAGCCCAAAGAACTGTCGAACACAGTGGCTCAACGGTAGTTCCTTTAAGCAAGGGAACCCTGCCAACCGACTGCCTCAACTTTCTAACAGAGGACAAATGACAAATGATAAATGACAAAGGACAACATAATAGAAATGGGGCTTGATTCGTAAAAGTCACTTTGTTATGGGATTAAAAGCGTGTGATTGAGGCAGAAGTTCATTTGTCACTACATAACTTTTTGCGATCGCAGGCGGGGTTCCCTTCCTGGCCCCATCATTTGACGATGGCACGGTTGGTAGCACGCGCCTTGCGCCTTGAACGTAGCGCCCTAATTCAAGTAGGGGCGGTTTGTGGCTATCAAGGACGATATCGTACCAGTTTCGTAGCATCAGCCCTGATGTGGCATGGCCCTGTAATTATTGTTGCTCAAGAAGCAGTGCAACAACTTCTCTTGCGGGTGGAAATTCCCCGCCTACAGCAGTGGCTACCAGCCAACAAACCGATTAGGACAGGTGACGCATGGCCTGATGCCCAGTTCCAAGGGTTACTGTTGACTTCCCCAGAAGCTTGGTTAAAAGGACAGTTAGCTGATGGCGATCGCTTTCCCCCAGGTATTCCTACAATTCTTGATGGTGTAGACGATCTCGAAGATTGGGTTCGTCATCAGCTCACCCAAGAGATTCAACCACATGATTGGGAGCAACTCAGGCTAGCTTGCCCAAACCAAGCTGAAGCAATTCGCGAAGCACGGATACAACTGACACACGAACTTTTTCAGCATCCTGCTAATCCCTATGAGTGCTATCTGATTTCTGAGCTAGAAATAGACATCTTAAATCGTCTCTATTATACTTTAGACCTCAGTAATCTCCCAGATAATTGGAAACATTTCTGGCAAGAATTTCAACTCCTCAATGAAAATCTTGCCTCCCCTGCCTCCCCTGCCTCCCCTGCGCTTTTCTGGGCGACTATTGCCCGTCGCCAAGGTTTATTTTCTTTACATTACGCCCCAATGGAATTAGGGGAAATACTCTCCCCCATTTGGCAGCGACAACCAGTAGTTTTAATTGGCAGTGCTATAGAACCGGAAACTGAGGCTCCCCTTTTCCGTCAGCGTTTGGGTTTGGAGGATGTAACTTGCCTGAAATTTTCTTCCGAGAGTCAAGCCGAAGCAATTCAATTGTATGTACCCTATAAGTTACCCTTACCCAATACACCAGAATTTCAAGCGGCGTTTATTCACAAAGTCCGCACCCTGGTTTGTCTGAGTGCTACAGCCCCAGGATTAACCGCGATTTTGGTGGGCGATGTCCCACTTAAGTCGCAAGTCGGGACAATTTTGGCTTCAGAATTTGGTTCGCGGGTGCAGGTAGAAAAAACTTGTTTAGATGAAAATGGTATTTTGGTGAGCGGTTGGGAATTTTGGCGAGAACATCAGCGAGTCTTGCCTGCACCCCAACTGTTAATTATTGCGACTTTGCCGCTACCATCTTTAGAAAATCCCCTGGTAGCTGGTAGAGTAGCTCGTTATAAGCGATCGCATCAAGATTGGTTCCGTTTATACTTATTGCCAACCGCCTTGAATGAATTACAAAGAGCGATCGCTCCAGTGCGAGAAAGTCAAGGTATTGTCGCTTTACTTGATAGTCGTGTAGTTAACCGCAGCTACGGCGCTCAAATTCTCGCCGCCTTGAGTCCTCTAGCACGCATTAACTATCTCGATCCCAGTCTGTTTTCTAATACAGATGAGGAAAATTCGGCTTAGGGGGTTGGGGACTGGCGAGTGGGAACTGGGGAGCGGTGAGTGCTTAGTGAGGAGTTAGGAGTTAGGAATTAAAAGTTATTTTATGCTCCCCCTGCCTCCCTTGCCCCTTTTCGTCTTTGTCTCTCTGCTCCCCCAGTCACCAGTCCCCAATCCCCAATTGTCTATAACCACAATTCCTGGCAAGATAAAGTTAAAACCTCAGTTGATTTCAATTGCTGATTATGGGTGAAGCAAAACGTCGTAAAACCGCACTTGGGGAAACATACGGACAAGAAACTCGCATCTTGTCTTGGGTTCCCATCTCAAAAAGTCAAGCGGAATCATTTGTCACTTGGACTACTCGCGGTGCTTGGATAGGCATTGGTGTTATGGTTGCAGCATGGCTAACCATTCGTTTTATTGGCCCTGCTTTTGGTTGGTGGCAAGTAGTTGCTTGACAATTATTAAGTGTTTTTAACACCGGCTAAAATTAGTGCGATCGCCTCTTGAGAGTGTTGTTCTAACATTGCTGCACTCAACGATCCCATATTTTGAGGAAAATGTTGAGTATTGCCCATGCCAATAAAGTAAAACAAACAAGTTCCCATAATATTAATCGCTGACTGCAAGGGATCGAGTTTGCGAAACTTACCTGTGGCGACTCCTCGCTCTAAAATTTTGACCAGTATTTTGTCAATACTCAAAGAACTACTGTGTCTGTAATATAGCCCTTGATTTTGCACTGCTTCGTGAAACATAATCAACGGTAAATTGGGATTGCGCGATACACAATTGAGCAATGCAACCAGAAATGTTTCTAAGGCAACTTCAGGAGAAAGATCGTCCAAATCTAATTGTTGACTGGTTTGCAAAAGGTCTGAGTGCGATCGCTCTAAGACCGCCTGATATAATCCTTCTTTGTCTTTAAAGTAGTAATAAATCATTGACTTTGCCACACCTGTTTTTGCGGCAATTGCTTCTGTTCTGGCGGCGGTTAGGCCATGCTTGGCAAACTCTTCTTGGGCTGCTGCTAAAATCACAGCTTGAGTGGCCTTAGCATCTCTAACCTGCCTCGTATTTAATGACTTTTTACCTTTTGCTTGACGTGCCACGAGATTTCTAATTGAGCAACAGACTTGTCATATCATGTTCGGTAAAAGACTTATAGCAGCGAACAGGCAATAGGCAACAGCCGACAGGCTTGAAAATCTTTTTATGGCAAGGTTTTACCTTGGTTGATGTCCTAATGGATATCCAAGAATTAAATTACTCAATTGCTGCATCCAACGTCATTATCCAATTTCTTCTCCCCCTGCTTCCCCTGCTTGTTAAAACGATTGATTATTTTTTTAGTTGGAAGTCCCTAACCTACCTGGCAACTGCTAAATTTTCCATACAAAAAGCTCAAGCATTGATGCCTGAGCTTTTTTCCAGATTAAATTAACTTACTGGCGTCTAATTAGTTTAGTAACGGTTACGGTTGTAACCACCACCGCCACGGTTACCACCACCGTAAGAACCACCTCTGTCCTCTCTCGGCTTGGCTTTATTTACTTTCAGGTCACGACCCAGCCATTCAGCACCGTCAAGAGCTTCAATGGCAGCTGCTTCTTCAGCATCTGAACTCATTTCCACAAAACCAAAGCCGCGTAAGCGGCCTGTTTCACGGTCAGTAGGTAGCTGAACGCGCTTTACAGAACCATATTCTGCAAAAACAGCACTCAGCGCTTCTTGTGTAACTTCATAAGAGAGGTTACCTACGTAAATTGACATGAAATATCTCCAAAATCATAAGTATGTAGAGATTTAGATTTCGGAGAGAAGTCTGTAATACCAAGAGGAAAAAGCCTGTCAATACTAAAAACAAACACTGTCGCCGAATTAATTCTCATTTCACTCCCCATGATGGCACAATAGTCAACCTTCCGGGGAAAAGGTTGAAAAATTTTTATAAAAATTTATGTTAACCAGCTCTGTAACCGTGTGGGAGTCGAGAGTGGGGGAGATAAGGGGCTTCCAAATAAAAAATAATCAATCGCTTTGGGGAGCAGGGGGAGAAGAAATCAGTCGTATTGGATACAGGAATTGAGTAATTTAATTTTTGGATGCTCCTAAGGGGGCAGAGGGACATGAAGTCAGCCAAGCAGGAACGCCTCACTGAGCAAGGGAGCAGTGGAACAGCGGCGAATACTCCTCACACCTTGCCTTGCAAAGGAAGCGTCTCCAGTTTTGCTCAACACTCCCAATACCCAACAAAATTTACTTTTCTTAATGCGCTTGACAAAATACGTAAAATACTAGTATTTTACGTATAATTAAGCTATTATCTAAAAATAAGGAAGTCATTTAATACTGCCCATTTTTAAACATGGCAAAAAAGAGTTTCATGTCTTCGGTTAAAGCCAGTTTTCTCCTATGGGTAGATTAAAGAAAACTGAAAAATATTTATACTAAGTTTATAATTGATTAGCTGCAAGAAGATTGTCTACCTCTGCATAAGAAGTAGAGCGGTGAGAATTTTGGGAATTTTATGGGAAAACAGTGATTTTCTGAATACAGAAACTTTCTGTTAGACAACTTATTCATTCTCGCCGTTTTTTATTAAAAATATCTCTCAGAATTACTTGGGAAAACACGGCTGTTTAATCCCAAAAGCTCCCCATTGGAGAAAACTAGATGATTTTGGACATAAATTAAGCCGCACAAACAGGTGAAAATGACAGATTCTGTAACCAATACCCAGCTAATTAATGTTGAGTTAGATTCAGTGGTAAAAACTGAGGTAGCGATCGCAGCGGCCGGCTGTGCCAACGCAGATGTCGAGAGTAAACTTCTGGCAAAAAGCAGTTGTGCAAAGGGTGGGAAAGGGGAAAATTATTTTTTTGCCTCCACTACTTTGAAAAGTATATTAATACCCTGTTTGGTGGGAATAGGACTACTGACAGCGAGCTGTGGGTCGTTGCCCAAAGAATCAGCCGAGGCACAATCTCAGACTCCTGCCGGAGGGGCACAAGGTGGTGGTGCAAAACCTGTAGATGTGGCGATCGCGCGAACAGACTTACTACAAACACAACCAGAATACACAGGTAATACAACACCCTTTCGCATTGTGTCACTGCGATCGCAGGTTGAAGCACGACTGTTGGCTTTGAATCTAGATGTGGGCGATACAGTTACCCAAGGGCAAAACGTCGGACAATTAGATGATGCTCTGCTACTAACGGCATTCAAGCAAGCAGAAGCCGAACTAGCAGCCCTGAAATCAGAAGTAGTCAGGGCAAATACTCAAGTAAGTAATGCCCGTGCTGACGTGGAACGGGCGAGGCTAGAAGTAGTGCAAGCTCAGGCAGATTCGCAACGGCAGCAGAAACTATTCCAAGCCGGAGCGATCGCTCAACAAGCTGCTGAACAAGCGCGTACCCAGGCACAAACAGCCACTCAGGCATTGCGGGCGGCTCAAGAACAAGTCCGTACAGAACAGCAAGCTGTCGCTGCTGCTCAAGGCAGAGTGTTAGCCCAACAGGCGTTGGTTGCCGAAACCAAAGAACGCAGATCTTACGCTAGGCTGACATCCCCCATTACTGGCGTAGTTACAGAAAAGGTCACAGAACCAGGCAATCTTTTGCAAGCAGGTAGTGAAGTCTTAAAAATTGGCGACTTTAACCGTGTGAAGGTTGTCGTGCAAGTTTCCGAATTAGAACTAGCACAAATTCAGGTTGGACAATCTGTAAAAGTCCGCTTAGATGCTTTCCCCAATGAAACATCAATTGGGAGAGTAACGCGGATCTCCCCAGCTGCCGATGCCACATCTCGCTTGATACCTGTAGAAGTAGTAATTCCCAACAGTGGTGGGAAAATTGGCAGTGGACTGCTGGCGCGAGTCAATTTTGAAACCCAGGCAACACAGCGAGTAGTGGTGCCGCAAACAGCTATTCAGAAACAAGCAGGGGAGCAGACGAATAAGAGAGCAGAACAGCAAACCAACACAAGAGCAGGCACACAAAATCAAGCTGGAACCCTATTTGTCCTCAGTGATGTAGAAGGTAGGACAAAAGTAGCGGCGCGTGCCGTCACCTTAGGGAAAAGGGCTGATGGCAAAGTAGAAATTCTGTCTGGCTTGCAAGCGGGGGAGCGCTATGTTGTTCGTAGTGGTAAGCCCTTAAAAGAAGGTGACACCGTAAGTCTCTCAATTCTTTCAGAAAAACAATAGTAGGGTGAGCAATAATTACCATACCAATGAAAAAAGTACTTACTAGTCAGCACTCAGGACTTAGCACTTAGTATCATGCAACAAGCAAATAATAATGGCAATAGCGGATTTAGTCTGAGTACGATCGCTATCCGCCAACACATTGGTACACTCATGCTCACCGTGGCAGTAATTGTCATTGGAGTGTTTTTTCTCACAACCATCCAAGTCGATCTCTTACCCGCAATTACCTATCCACGAATTGGCGTTCGGCTAGAAGCCCCCGGTATTTCCCCAGAAGTCGCAGTAGATGAAATCACCAGGCCCTTAGAAGAAACTTTAAGGGCAACCGAGAACGTAGTGCAAGTTTTTTCCCGCACCCGCGAAGGACAGGTGAACCTGGATTTATACTTCCAGCCAGGAGGCGATATTGACCAAGCCCTAAACGATGCGACTGCTGCTTTTAACCGGGGTCGAGGACAACTGCCAGATACGATAGAGGAGCCGCGCTTATTTAAAGTCGATCCCTCCCAATTACCGGTTTATGAATTGGCACTGACATCTGCTTCGTTACCAGGTAAAGATTTACGCGTATTTGGTGATGAAGAGTTAACGCGTGAACTCAGTGTTGTACCGGGAGTCGCGTCAATCGATGTATCTGGTGGTGCTGAAGAAGAAGTACGAGTGCTTGTTGACTTAAACCGATTGCAAGCTTTAGGTGTGGGCTTAAATGATGTATTAGATGAATTAACAGCCCGTAACCAAGATACCTCTGGTGGTCGGATTCTGGGGCAAAATTCCGAGCCATTGACTCGGACTGTAGGACGCTTCCAAAATGCTAGTGAAATTGAAAACCTCTCTCTAGAAGTTTCCTCCCCTGCTTCCCCTGCCTCCTCTGCCTCCCCTACACCTTCCCGCCGCGTCTACTTGCGAGACTTTGCGGAGGTAATTGACGACACAGAAGAACAGCGAGTATTTGTTTACCTCAATCGTCAACCTGCTGTAAAAGTTTCAATCCAAAAGCAGCCTGAGGCCAACACAATTACCGTTGTCAATGCTGTTAAGCGGCGAATTGAACAATTACGGCAATCGGGTTTAATTCCAGCAGACATGACCTTGAGTCCCACCACAGATGAATCTGTCTTCATCCGCAATTCTTTAAATGATGTCATCTTTTCGGGGATTTCTGGGGCATTGTTAGCAGCAGCAGCAGTGTTATTATTTTTGGGATCGTTTAGGCAAACATTAATTATCAGTTTGACGATTCCGCTGTGTACTCTGGCGGCGATGGCTTTGATGAAAATATTTGGCTTAACTTTGAATGTTTTTAGTTTGGCAGGTCTGACATTAGGAGTCGGTCAAGCAATTGACACATCGGTTGTGATCTTAGAGAACATCTCCGAAAAAGCAGGCATGACTCCCAATCAGAAAGAAATGGAGGCAGAGGGACAGAGGAGAAATTCAAAATTCTTTATTGACACTGCCATTAATGCTTCCCAAGAAGTTGAATCTGCTTTAGTTGCTGCCACAGGTGCCAACTTAGTTTCTGTAGTACCATTCCTCTTAATTGGCGGCTTTATTGCACTGCTATTTAATGAACTGATTCTGACAATTAGCTTTGCAGTCGCAGCCTCCCTCGTAGTTGCGATTACAGTAGTGCCGATGCTGTCTTCTCGACTTTTAGGAATTTCCTGGTCTAGTGGGATCAGTGAATTTTGGCTGCTGAGACAGTTTAATCATCGATTTGAAGATGCGACGCGGGGATATAGTAACTTTTTAACCAAGGTTTTACGCTATCGGCTCCTGGTAGTAACTGCTGCTTTACTAATTTTAGGTGGCAGTAGCTTCTTGATGTTTGGTCAAATTCCCCAAGAAATTTTACCCCGCATCAGTACCGGACAAGCTAACTTGAGAGCGCAGTTTCCTCCCGGTACACCTTTAGTAACTTCTGAGAAAGTTATGCAAATTGTCGATGACATTTTGCTCAAACAACCAGAAACCGAGTCTACTTTCACAACTGTTGGTGGTAATTTATTTGGCAGCAATACTACAGAAAATCCCTTACGTGCTAGTAGCACCATCAATCTAAAACCAGGTACAGATGTCGAAGCCTTCGTCAAAAAAGTAACTCAGGAATTTAACAAACTCAACTTGGCAGGAATTCTGTTACGCCTCAATCCTGGTCAGGTGCGGGGTTTAATCTTGAGTAATTCTCCAGTGCAAGGCTCAGAAATTGATGTGATTTTGCAAGGCGAGAATGAAGATAGCTTAACGCAAGCAGGCGCCCAAGTACTGGAAGCATTGCAGGAAAGGGCAAAATTAGCGACATTCCGACCAGATGCCGACCCCCGACAACCGGAAATCCAAATTCGCCCGGACTGGGAAAGGGTTTCGGCTTTAGGATTGAGCGCTCAAGAAATTGGTGCAACAGTCCAGACAGCTATTGAAGGTTCAGTTCCCACGCAAATTCAACGTGGTAATCGTTTAGTTGATGTGCGGGTACAGCTAAATAAAGAAGCCATTCAGCGTCCTTCCCAGCTAGAGCAATTACCGCTATTTACAGAAAATAATCAACTAATCCGCCTTTCAGATGTTGCGAACATTCAAGAAGGTCAAGCGCCTGGTGAAGTGCAACGGATTAATCAGCGCCAAGCTTTTATTGTGGCAGGCAATCTCAGCGAGGGAGCTAGTCTGGGTGAAGCCATAGTAGAAGTTAATGAAATACTTCAGGATGTAGACTTACCTGATGGTGTTTCAATTGTGCCTAGTTCTGCTCAAGAAACTAATCAGCAACTTCAGGATGCTTTAAAAACTTTGGGAGCGTTAGCGACGTTCTTAATCTTTGTAGTTATGGCAGTGCAATACAATTCCCTAATTGACCCATTGGTAATTATGTTCACTGTACCACTAGCCTTAGCTGGGGGAATTTTTGGACTTTACATTACCCAAACTGCCATTGGCGCAACTGTAATTGTTGGTGTGGTGCTGCTGGTCGGAATTGTGGTGAACGCAGGGATTTTAATGGTAGAACTGGCAAACCAAATTCGGGAAGAAGTTGGTTGTACTCGCCAAATTGCCATTATCAAAGCTGCCCCTCAACGCTTGCGCCCCATTATGATGACTACAGTCACTACCATTTTGGGACTGTTTCCCTTGGCATTAGGCATTGGCGAAGGTTCTGAGTTTTTACAGCCTTTAGGGATTGTAGTTTTCTTTGGGATGGCGATCGCAACAATGCTGACGTTGTTTATCATCCCGTGTTTTTATGTCTTACTCCACGATTTGCTGGGTGGAAATTTGGCAAAGCCAGTGTTAACCATGTTACGTGGATTTAAGAAAAAACTTATTTCCATCACTGATAAGGATTAAGATGGCATCACACTTTCCAGATAAAGTTAAATTTTTCAACGGCTACACACTGAAATTTAAATAAATCTGATGTGCTAACGATATTTTTTCGTTGGCACATCAAATTTTACATATCTTCTAATATCAGGTTCGGATGAATACTTATAATTAGGACGGACACGGAGACAGCCAGACGCAGGGACGCGGAGATAAAGTTCCTTGAGCATTATTACTTATTGACAAATCTCTAAGATTCTGGATTGGTTATCAAGTGTAAACACTTAAGCTCTAACTTAGATTTTTATAAAGATTACGTGAAATTACTAGTAATAGTGATAAAGCAATTATTATATTGCTTTATAAATCAACCTATGGGTAGATATCAAATAAGTAAACAAACGCAGATTAACCGTTATTTAAGTAGCAAGTAGATAGCAGTTAAAGCATGAATCTTAATTGATTTAACTCACCTGGTATACATAGCATTCTCTCAATCAATATAAAGAGGACGTAAAATGGCTAAAATAGCAACCAAAATAGCCTTGTCTGTTCTAGGAGCAGCAGGAATTAGTTTTTTGCCTTTGACACCAGCAAGAGGTGTCATCTTCGTAGAACCTATCGTGACGACTGTAAATGAAGAAATATTCCAAACCAGACCCCCAAGAACCCTGAATGAAGAAATTACACCAGGACTAATAATAGAATATGGTGTTCCAGATCGAGCGAATAACTTGCTTAATGCTACTGGTAATGATATAGGGAGCTTCGTCTTTGACTTAAAAACGCTGTTCTATACTAATCCGGATTCCACTCCAGCATTTGATAATGAGCCGGTACAGTGGGGAGACGTTGATGGAGATGGCAAAATTGGTTTCTCTAGCGATTCTGAACTCAAGGATATCTTTGCAAACGTTACTGTCAAGGACAACATTCTTACTTACAGTGGTGGTGTAATTCCAGACGGAACCATATTTTTCAATCGATTTGCTACCCAGCCCAATTTAACCCCAGGTGAGGGTATCATTCCAGCGATACCAGAAGACCAAGTGGATAAAGATGGGCCCATTAGAGTGGCCTCTTATTACACCGCCATTCCCGAACCAACTAGTGTTTTGGGTATATTAGTGTTTGGCGCTTTGGGCGTAGCTTTAAAACTCAAGCGATCGCAACACTGTTAATGCTTTAACTCACGATATACTGCTAACGTTTCCTGATGGACACGGGCAACACTCAGCCGTTCTAGGTTTTGATTTGCCCGTTGTTTCCATTCTTGCAGCATATCAGCATTACTCAGTAATTGCACTAAGGCACTAGCCAAAGCATGACTATCTTTTGCTGGTACTATAAGACCTGCTTGACCATTATCCAAAGCTTCGGGAATTCCATCTACTTGAGTACCAACGATGGCAACTCCAACTTCCCTGGCTTCTGAAAGCACCAGGGGACAAGGATCGCGGTGAGAAGCCAGCACAAATATGTCACAAGATTTGAGGTAGCGTTGGGGTTCTGGTTGGAAGCCTTCAAAATGAATGCGTTCTGCCACAGAAGTTGCTTGTGCCTGTGTCTCAAATAGCTCTTTATCAGGGCCATTGCCTACCAAATAAAGATGCACTTGGGGAAAATCTGAGGCAATTTGTTCAAAAGCAGCGATTAACTCAGCAATTCCCTTGCGTTGATACATTCCGGCTACAGTGGCGATCGCCGGACGTTGTAAGGCTAAATGTTGATAATCCCCTATTTCTTGAGTGCGGGGGCTGCCCAGTGTGCCATTGCACACCACGCGCAATTTGTTTTCTGGAATACCACGTCTTGCCATAGAATCTCGCACGGCTTGACTGACCGCAATTACCCTGTCAGCTAAACCCATAAGTAGGCTAGCACGCTGAAATTCATTGTGTACTGTGGAAACTAAAGCATAACGATTTTGAAAAATGCGTGCTAGTAAGACTCCCGTCATCATGTGTGCATGAACGATATCGGGTTGGAATGCTGCTGCTAGCGATCGGTAACCAATAGCTGCTTTAATCATACTTATTGGTTTGCGAGTTTGGTCTAGTTCGTAATGTTTAACACCAAACTTGTTTAGTAATACCTCGTATTCACCACCAGCAGAAATAACCGCTACTTCATGACCAGATTTTGCCTGTAAGCAAGCCAAATCAACAGCCACATTTACAATACCGTTACCTATTTCTTGAACATGATTCAAAATATGTATAATTCGCATCAGGCTTGAGATATGTATAAAAAATAAAGACAAGTAACTGAGTATAAATAAACGTAATTATTGAGTTTTCAACGACAACTCAAAATTAGCCAGTAGTGTGTAAAATTCACAAGTTACTACTGACCAATAGTTCATGTCTTCAGCTACTTAGCTTTAAAGACTTATTCAGTAACCGCTTAATAAATCGGGATAAAAGAAGATAAGAATTAGGTAAACTCTGGGTGATACCGTTTTCAAAAATTATCGCGCTGTGCCAGTTGCGTAAGTTTTATAAGTATTTAGTCAAACTTAGAACTTACGCATTGACAGAAAATTGTTTAACTCCTGAATTATCCTATATCAGGATTCAATCAACACAAATTTGCGAACTTGAGAATTGTTTCCTTGAGTTCGACGTGATAAAGCCGCACTTACCAAAAACTTCCAAGACTGAGGAGAAATTGCAGACGGTTCAAACATTGAAAGAAAACTTTTAATATTTTTTTGCTTGAGTGCTACTAAACTCCAATGTAGTTTTAGGTAATTTTTGATATCCTGAAAACGGGGAATCTTGAGGCGATGTTGTTCATCCACTAAAGCGTAAATTTTTTCCTTCATTAAGATATTTGTCGCCAACCGCCGAGATAAAGAAAACTTTTGGTTATAGGCACCAGGCCAGATAGTTCGGTAAGCAAGACAATGATTTAAGAAAATAGCATCACCAAATTGAGCAATCCGAATCCACGAATCGATATCATCGCAGTTAGCATCGAGTGTAGAATCCCAACCACCAGTTTTCAGAAAAGCATCGCGCCGACAAGCTACTTGTGCAGGTGTGCCAAAGGGTACAAGCTCTAAGAGCATACCGTAGTGAATATCAGCTTGGGGAATATAAAAAGCTAAACCAGGTCCAACCTGGGGAGTGCGAGAAAGTTCAACCTCATTGGCATCTACCTGAGCCGCCACACAAGAGCAGATTACAGCATCGGGACGAAGTGCGATCGCAGAGGTTATTTCTTCTATACAATTGGCAGCTAGATAATCATCATCATCGAGAAACTTAATCCAGTCGCCAGTAGCTTTGGCAACTCCAGCATTTACTGTCGCCGCATGACCTTGGTTAACTTCATTACGATGATAAACAACCTTATCGCCTAAGCTTTGGACATAGGTTTGGGTGTCATCATCAGAACAATCATCAGCAACAACCACCTCACACTCAATTGTTTGCGTACAAGCCGAATCAATTGCTCTTTTGAGCAAATCCAAGCGATTATAAGTAGTAATGACGACGCTAAATTTCATAAATTCATACCTGTGGTACAGCATTTTGCAATATAGCTTCCCTTTCTAGGCAGTTGTATCAGTGAAATTATCAATCTCCAACAGGTAGACTGAAATAGGATTATCGATTTATGATTGATGATCGTGAGTTTTTTAAGCAGACTGAAAGACTATGAACGCTCAAGAGATTATCCGCTCCATTGAAGCGGAACACTTAAAATCAAATCTGCCCGATATATATGTGGGCGATACAGTAAAAGTAGGAGTGAAAATTAAAGAAGGCGAGAAATACCGCGTACAACCCTACGAAGGAGTAGTCATTGCCAAGCGCAATGGTGGCATCAACGAAACTATTACAGTCCGCAAAGTTTTTCAAGGCGTGGGCGTTGAGAGAGTCTTTCTGGTGCATTCTCCCCGAATTGACAGCATCAAAGTCATGCGTCGCGGTAAAGTACGCCGTGCTAAATTGTATTATCTGCGCGATCGCGTCGGTAAAGCAACCCGGATCAAGCAACGCTTTGACCGTCCTTTGTAGTTTTCCTCTTAATAAAGTATGGGAGAAATCTCAAGCCTCAAGCGGCATCTGCCGCTGACTTGTTTTCTCCATGAAATTGATGTATGATAAAAATCTCATCTTGCGTTAAACTAAAGTTTAGTTCAGCGCAATGACTGAATAAAAAACAGCTTGTGCGCTCTTAGTTCAGTTGGTAGAACGCAGGTCTCCAAAACCTGATGTCGGGGGTTCAAGTCCTCCAGGGCGCGCTCAAGAGCAAAAAACAAAGCCCGAAATAATTACGCAAGCTGCTAAAAAAGCGGTTAGCGATAATATTTTCGGGCATAGCTATTGCATTGGTAGCTGTTTTGCTTTCAGTTACATTGAAATAAAGTCGAAGTTGCAAACCAGGACGACTGAATTTTAGATTTTAGATTTTAGATTGATAAGAAATCTAAATAAAATGGACAAACTAAAATCTCAAGTTGAGCGTCCTTGCCCTCAATTGGGTAAATCTAAAATCCAAAATTGAGTAACAAACGGGGGATAAAGGGCCGTGGCTAAAAAAAATGAAGCGGAATTGCCAGAAACCACAAACGGGTTTAGCTTCGGCAACTTCATACAAGGAACCAAAGAAGAACTTGAAAAAGTAGTTTGGCCTAGTCGCAAACAAATTGTGAGCGAATCCGCCGCCGTATTGTTAATGGTGGCACTTTCGGCATCTTTGATATACTTGGTCGATGGATTGTTTGCTTGGGCAGCAAAACAGGTGTTCTAATGAGTTTTGCAACAGATGAACCACGCAACTCAATGTTGCAGTCAGAGGAAACAGCAGAAACAGCAGAAACAGCGTCAAAAGAAGCACGCTGGTATGCAGTGCAAGTTGCCTCAGGCTGTGAAAAGCGTGTAAAGACGAATTTAGAGCAGCGCATTCAAACTTTTGATGTCGCTGATAAGATTATCCAGGTGGAAATTCCCCACACACCAGCGGTCAAAATCCGCAAAGATGGTAGTCGCCAGCATACAGAAGAGAAAGTTTTTCCAGGCTATGTGCTGGTGCGGATGAAGATGGATGATGATACTTGGCAGGTAGTACGAAACACATCCCACGTGATTAATTTTGTTGGTTCAGAACAAAAACGTGGCAGTAGTAAGGGTCGCGGTCACGTCAACCCCATACCACTGAGTGCTTCAGAAGTAGAACGCATCTTCAAACAGACCAGCGAACAAGAGCCGGTCGTTAAAATTGACATGGCTACTGGTGATAAGATAATCGTGCTTTCTGGTCCATTTAAAGACTTTGAAGGCGAGGTGATTGAAGTCTCTCCAGAGCGGAGTAAGCTTAAAGCGTTGCTCTCGATATTTGGTAGAGATACACCAGTAGAATTGGAATTTAATCAGGTAGAGAAACAGAGCTAAACACAAATGGCGAAGAAAGTAGTGGCGGTCATTAAACTGGCCTTAAATGCTGGAAAAGCCAACCCAGCACCGCCAGTAGGCCCCGCCTTGGGTCAACACGGCGTCAACATCATGATGTTCTGCAAAGAGTACAACGCCAAAACAGCAGACCAAGCTGGAATGGTGATACCCGTAGAAATTTCGGTTTTTGAAGACCGGAGTTTTACATTTGTACTCAAGACGCCACCAGCGTCAGTACTAATTCGCAAGGCCGCGAAAATCGAAAGAGGCTCGAATGAACCCAACAAAAAGAAAGTTGGTAAAATCACCAGAGCGCAATTGCAAGAAATAGCCCAAACCAAACTTCCTGACCTCAACGCCAACGATATAGAAGCGGCGATGAAGATTGTGGAAGGAACTGCTAAAAATATGGGCGTAACGGTAACGGATTAGTCATTAGTCATTGGTCATTAGTCATTAGCTATTTAATGAATAAACAGACAAAAGACAAAGGATAAAATCCAAAATCTAAAATCCAAAATCCAAAATTGTATCGGGGGAGAGGCAAAGCTTCGGAATTACCCCAGGAGAAAAAAATGACAAAAAAACTATCGCGTCGCTTGCAGGCGCTACACGACAAAGTAGAAGATAGGGACTATGAACCCCTAGAAGCTTTAGCCCTTTTAAAAGACACAGCAACAGCTAAATTTCCCGAAGCCGCGGAAGCGCATATCCGGCTAGGAATTGACCCAAAGTATACAGACCAACAGTTGCGGACAACGGTAGCACTGCCCAAAGGTACAGGACAAATTGTGCGAGTGGCGGTGATTGCTAGAGGCGAAAAAGTAACAGAAGCAACAAACGCTGGTGCTGATATCGCAGGTTCGGAAGAACTAATTGACGATATTCAAAAAGGCATGATGGACTTTGACAAGCTGATTGCCACACCTGATGTCATGCCACAGGTGGCGAAGTTAGGTAAATTGCTTGGGCCTCGTGGTTTGATGCCATCTCCCAAGGGTGGAACGGTGACATTTGACATTGCAAGTGCGATCGCTGAATTCAAAGCTGGTAAATTAGAATTCCGAGCCGATAGAACTGGCATTGTCCATGTTATGTTTGGTAAGGCAACCTTCTCGCCTGAAGATTTGTTAGTCAACCTGAAGGCGTTGCAAGAAACAATTGACCGTAACCGTCCTTCAGGAGCTAAAGGTCGCTATTGGCGGACATTTTATGTAGCTGCTACTATGGGACCATCGATTAAAGTTGATATCAGCGCCCTACGAGATTTGAAACTAAGCGAAGCAGCATAGTAGAGACTGGGGACTAGGGACTAGGGACTGGGGAAGAGTTTTCCTAGTACCCAATAACTAAAACCTAATACCCAGTACCCAATCCTCAATCACCAGTACCTAATTGAATAGGCAAAGCCGGAGACAGCAGGTGCTAATAGCTTAATATCCTGCCGAGGTTAAAACTCTAATTGCCAGAATTACCACCGATAAAGGTGTGATAACTATGGCATCAGGAGTCTTACTACTTAACCCCGGCTATGTCAGCTGGGGTTTGTTGTTTTGGATTTAGTTGAGAAAAAAGGCATAAGTAGGGTAATCGCTGATTGTTTTGAGGAGGTGAGATTGGAATGGGTAGAACGCTAGAAAATAAACAAGAGATCGTAGCTGACCTCAAAGAAACTTTGAGTGAGTCAACTCTGGCACTGGTAATAGAATATCAGGGGCTAACGGTTGCTGAAATTACCGACTTACGGCGGCGGCTGCGTCCCAGTGGCACTGTTTGTAAGGTAACTAAAAATACCCTGATGGGCATTGCCATTCAAGACCAGGAAAAATGGCAGCCATTATCAGAACTGCTCAAAGGTTCTTCAGCTTTTTTGCTAGTCAAAGAAGATTTTTCATCTGCAATTAAGGCTTACCAAGACTTCCAGAAAGCCACCAAGAAGACAGAACTTCGCGGCGGTGTGATGGAAGGTCGCCTACTCAAAGAAACAGATGTCAAGGCTTTAGGTGACTTGCCATCTAAGGAACAACTCATGGGTCAAATCGCTGGGGCGATTAATGCTTTGGCTACCAAGATTGCTGTGGGTATCAACGAAGTTCCTGGTTCACTGGCTCGTGCTTTGCAGGCTGTGGCCGACGCAGAAAAAGGTGATAGCACCGAAACTACTGCCGAATAAAGTTAGTGGTTCATGAATAATGACCAATGACTAATAAATAATCAAAAATTACAGGAGTTATATCAATGTCAACTGCAACCGATGAAATTTTGGAAAAACTTAAAGGCTTAAGTTTGTTGGAAGCTGCTGAGTTAGTTAAGCAAATTGAAGAAGCTTTCGGCGTGAGTGCTGCTGCACCTGTTGGCGGCATGATGATGATGGCTCCTGGCGGTGCTGCTGCTCCTGCTGAGGAAGCAGTTGAAAAAACCGAGTTTGACGTGGTTCTCGAATCAGTTCCAGCTGATAAGAAGATTGCCGTGCTGAAGATTGTACGGGAATTGACTGGTCTGGGTCTGAAAGAAGCTAAAGACTTGGTGGAAGCTGCACCCAAACCAGTTAAGGAAGGTATTGCTAAGGATGCTGCTGAAGATGCTAAGAAGCGCATCGAAGAAGCTGGCGGTCAAGTGACTATTAAGTAGTCACAATTAAATTACTTGTTTTTAGATCAAGAAGCCTGAGTTAGTCAGGCTTCTTTTTTTTGGGGTTGCTTAAGTTTAATCTGAGCTTCCGCTGAAAATGCAGCAACACGATATCTTAGAAGTGGGAAATATTATAATTGATGCCCATGTCTGCTAAAGATGTCTTTCATGAAGTTGTGAAAATAGCTTTACAAAAGGACGGTTGGCAGATAACTCATGACCCGCTGTTGTTTCATGTGGGTGGTGTAAAAATGTCGATTGATTTACCAGCACAAAAACTGATTGCAGCAGAACGAGAAAATGAAAAAATTGCTGTTGAAGTCAAGAGTTTTCTAGAAAAATCTTCTACAATTTCAGAATTTTATCAATTACAGAGGTGCATTAAGGCGACGATATCCAAAACGGATTTTATATTTAGCAGTACCTTTAATGACTTATAAAACATTTTTTCAACTTGATTTTTTCCATGAAATTGTAGAAGAAAATAGAGTCAAAATTATTGTTTACGATGTTGAAAGTGAGGTGATTGTTGAATGGGAAAAATAGTACGATATCGTCAGATTGTACAAGAGATGCTTGCAGAGTATGGTAAGCAAAAACCTGCTTACGGTAATATTGAAGTTGAGACAATTTTTGACAGCGATCGCGACCATTATCAAATCGTTTATTTAGGCTGGGAAGGTCAGGATTGGGTACACAGTTGTATACTCCACATTGATATTAAAGGCGGTAAAATTTGGCTGCAATGGAATGGTACGGAAGATGATATTGCAGCTGATTTGGTGAATGCTGGAGTTCCAAAGGAAGATATTGTTTTAGGATTTCAGTCACCATTTATGCGGCAGTTTACGGAATATGCTGTGGGTTAACGTGGAAATGTCAGCATAATTAGCTTTAATAAAGTGCGTAGGCGTAGCCCGTCGTGGACATTGCATTTCCATAATCTCTTGTTAATTAGCAGGTGGGGGGATACTCAGTAATAAGTATCGCTTACTTAAGCAATTAGCACCCAAATTCTTCTCTAAGCCTGCGCCTTAAATCTCCAGAGATAGGTAGCCAGTTAATTTCTTGGCAGATATTGCTGCAAGTTTCCCCATTTTGTAAGCGCTGTCTATAGATGGCTATCAACAAGGTCTCTAGGCCAAACCTAGATAACATATCAGCTGCTAAGCCTATTATTCCAAGCAGAACGATACCACCAATCATACCTCCTGGACCCAACATTGCTAAAGCTGCTGTAATAGCAGCAGCACCAGTAAGACCTGTAGTAGCCATTGTAATTAGAAGTATAATTACAGGCAAACCTATTCCAGCCGCTTTCCTTACGAATTCATCCATACTATATTCTCTGGTAAATACTGATATAACAGACTCATTGGGTTTTCAAGTTTAGTATTCCCTGAAATTTGTACGGCTCAACATCAAATAACAATTGTTCTGTAGCGCAGTGATTTGAGGTTGGTTGTGGGGAAATATTATAACAGTACAATTTATAGCAGTTATAACTGTAATTATTCAGCAGTATGCTTGTATTCTTTATTCACGGTGTCAATACTCATAATTCTAGATATGCTGACGTACTCATCAAAAAAATTCACAAAAAACTAGCAACCCCTGCAAACTTTTACTCAAGTTTCTGGGGAAATTTATTCAACAATAAGAAACATAAAACCATTGGATGTATTGAAAAAGATTTTTCTAGAGTTTGTGAACACCATAAAGAATATAAAGGTTGGTATGATGATATTTACAGATACAAAAAACGAAGAAATGAGATAATCAGTAATTTTTTAGGTGATTTTTTAATTTATCAAAATCCCGATCGCGGTAAAGCGATACGTAAAACTATCGGTGAACAACTGAGTCAGTTCCTAAATGACCACTCAAATCAACAAGAGATTCACTTGATTGCTCATTCTCTGGGTAGTTTTATTCTTTGGGATCTCATTTTCTCAGATACTTTGGACAATGATGATCCAGCTTTTATTTTCCGTGAGAAACTAAATCTCTTAAATTTACCTAGTATTACGACACTGGGTTCTCCTCTTTTATTCCTTAAGCAAATGCTAGATATTGATTTCTCGGTTATCAATTATTATTTTAAAAATTATAATAAAGAAGAAACTGCTGGATTGCAGAAGCTAAGATGGGTAAATATAATTCATTCTTCCGACTTAATTGCCTATCCTCTCAAAGCTGCTATAGAAGATGAAATTAGCTCAGATTTATTATTCTGCGATCAGTATGTGTGGCAGTATGCAAACGGGATGGAAAAAACATTAAGAAATATGGGTCAATCAGATATGGCAATGGTTGTTGGAGCAGAAGATGCTCATTCTTCTTATTTCTACGATAATCTCGATGGTGATATCACATCAGACATCATTGCATATAATTTGTTAGGAAAGACACAAAAACTTTTAAAAAGGTGTGTCCATCCAAGACCTATGGGATGATTAAAGCAAATATCATTACACGGATACGATCGCCCTAAACTCACTAATTACCATCGCCCTTCATTACCTACCTCAAGCCGTTGCTTCAGAACTGTTGAATTGTGCAATAGTTTTTAGTTCCTCTTCTTCTTCCTTCAGAACATAGTAGAGTTCCCAATTCTGTTGGAGGTTTAACCAAAACTCTGAACTATTCCCAAAAAATTTTGCTAACCGTAATGCTGTACTAGGCGTAATACCCCGCTTTTGATTTACAACCTCATTAATTCGCTGATAAGGAACATGAATTGCATCTGCAAGTTCTCTTTGTGATATTCCCATTGGTTCTAGAAAATCTTTGAGTAATACTTCACCGGGATGTGAGGGGGGTCTATTTTTTGGAACTCTCATCTCTTGGTAATCTCCTAATGGTAGTCTACTATTTCAACTTCTGAGGGACCTTCAGATGTCCATGTGAAGCAAATCCGATATTGGTCATTAATGCGAATACTATGTTGACCCTTACGTTCGCCTTTTAAAGCTTCTAACCTATTACCTGGAGGAACTTTCATATCATTTAAGGAGAATGCTGCATTGAGTTGATCTAATTTTCTCTGTGCAACTTCCCAACAATTTATAGGACACTGTTTTCGGGCTTCCTTGGTGTCATTACCATCAAAAATATCTTCAGTTGCTTTATCTTTAAACGATAGTATCATAAATTAACATGATGACACAGCTATCATGCTATCAGAAGAGAAACCATAAATTTTAAGCGATCGCACTACACTCACCAATTGCCATCGCCTTGATAGCATTGACTAAAGTACCCGTCAGCAATGGAGCGAGGGTGATGTACGCAACCGTCACACAACCACTGAACTTTTCCAGAATTGTCGTTAACTGCTAACCAAATTTTTCAAGCAGAATGGCTTGTTTAAAACAGAAGTCAGAATTGAAAAGCCAGAATTCAGAAGTCAGAATTCAGAATCAAGATACCCAGCTGAATTTTGACGACTGACGCCTTTATTCTTTCTTGTGAAAATCAAATAAAAAGCGATTTTTTATACTTGATTCACCCTATCAACTCTGCGTTGCCTGCCAAGCACGCAACACCTCTGCAACTGTCCACGCTTGGGCAATACATCCGCGTGGAGTCATGGGGGGATCGCCATCAAAAATTTCGCTGAGACTGCCAATGCCGTGTGCTGTGAGATGATTAGCCATTGGTTGGAGAAATTGACGCGCCTGCTTAGCATTTTTGTAGACGCGCAAGTGTGCTAGAACAAATGGCCCCAACAACCAACCCCAGACGGTTCCTTGGTGGTAACCGCTGTCACGTTGATACTGGTTACCTCCGTATTTTACTTGGTATTGGGGATGATTGGGGGCAAGCGATCGCAATCCATGTGAAGTTAGTAGCATCTGCCCACAAATGTCTACTACTGCTTTTTGTTGGGCTGGTGTCAGCGGACTTTCGGGTAAGGAAACGGCAAAAATCTGGTTAGGACGCCCAGATGCGTCGTCTCCATCGGGAGTATCGAGGACATCGTAGCAATAGCCTGTTTCTTGATTCCAAAAGCGAGAAAATCTGATTTGGGCGCGGTCTGCGATCGCTTCATACTCTTGGTGGGGCTTGCCAATTAGACGGGCAAATTTAGCCATTGTCCGCAAAGCATTATACCACAGAGCATTGACTTCAATTGGTTTACCAATGCGAGGCGTTACTACCCAATCTCCCACTTTCGCATCCATCCAAGTGAGTTGCACACCTTGGTCTCCTGCATACAGTAAACCATCAGTGGCATCGAGGCGGATGTTGTAGCGTGTGCCGCGACAGTGCCAGTTGATGATGTCTGCCAATACGGGGAATAGTTCCATCAACAAATCATTATCTTCAGTGGCGTTGTAATAAGCTCGAATGGCTTCAAAATACCAGAGAGTTGCATCCACTGTGTTGTATTCTGGTGTTTCACCCGCGTCAGGGAAACGATTGGGCAACATTCCCTGGTCTACGTGCCTAGCAAAGGTGCGAAGAATTGACCGTGCCACCTCTGGGCGGCCGGTGGCGAGGGTCAAACCTGGTAGGCTAATCATAGTATCGCGTCCCCAGTCACTAAACCAGGGATAACCAGCGATGATAGTTTTGCCATAAGGGTCTTCTGCCACTGAACGGTCAACAATAAACTGGTCAGCAGCCAAAACTAAATGATTTACCCAAGCAGGAAAATCGGCAGCATTCAGAGGTCGGTTAGCTTTCCAGAGTCCGATTAATTTCTGTTCTAAGGTGTGACGGTGTTTGAGTGCTGCTTCACCGTTCAACTCTGCTTGCTTGTGAGTGCTGGCAACAAACGTCAGGGATTCTCCTAAATTGAGTGTAACTTCAAAGGTGGCGGCGTGGAGGTGGTCTTCTTTATCGCTTAATCCCCGATAGCGTTCAATTGCTAAGTCAAAGTTATAGTACCAATTGTGGACAGGGGAGGCGCTGGCATGGTCAGTTAGCAGATATATTGGTACGGCATCAGGATAAGCAGTTATGCAAATTCCCTGTTCCACTTGTTCGATAGACATCTGCCAATTATTGTAATTATGGGTGTCGCTGTGATAATCGCGGTAGTTGACGATCGCCTTAAGCGTCAACTTCAGCGGTTGAGTGGCGCGACGCAGAGTATATTGAACATAAGTTGTATTTGCTGCTTGTTGCATCCAGATGCGTTTTTCTAACAAAGCATCAGCAACAGCAAAACGCCAGAGGGGAACTGTTCCTTCCAAAGAAAAATTTTCAATATGTTGATAACCATGGGGACTGACGCTACCATCTGCCCAACGATTGCTGTTTAGAGAATAAAAGCGATCGCCATACAACACTGTTTCATCTAGCTTTGCCAACAGTAAGGTGCGACCCAGAGGCGGTTGCAAGGCTGCTACTAGTAAACCGTGATAGCGGCGGGTCAATAAACCTGCCACCGTTCCAGAGGCGTAACCACCAATGCCGTTAGTAACTAACCATTCCCGTGACTCTGCTATATCGAGATTACCGCAGATTTCCCGCCCAAATTCAATACACATAACTCAACACTCTTGCTGGCGATCGATATTTGGATTATCAATTATCAATCATATAGTGTGGTGAGATGGACATTAAGAATTATTGAAGAAGGCAGTGTTTGGACTACTTGTGCCGAGCGAACGCGAGTGCGTCTCGTAGAGAAGCCGAGGTATGCTAAACAGTCGGCAGAAGAACAAATATGAATCTACATGTAGAGACGTTGCAATGCAATGTCTTTTGATATTATGCACAATTGTTTTCATATATGAAATCAGCAACGCCCAATTTTATGACAGAAACAACTGATAGCGTTGCCATAACAGGTAATAGTCATCGCTGAATTTGGTTGTTAAACTTTAAGTTACTGATAAAAACATAATTAGTATTTCAGATAGTTATCCCACAATTATTGCTTGGTAAAGTTGGAATTAATGAATGAACAAGTGAAAGCGACACGAGTTGCTTGGTGCAGTCCAAGTGATTTCCCCCAACCAAAAAATTTATCCCTCAATTTTGAGTGGATTCGAGTTGATAGTTCAGCTTTATTTGAGAAAGATTTTGACGTTGTTGTACTTGATGTCAAGACTTTTGAGAATCTGGAGGAAGTTAACTATATATACAATACTATTCGTTTACCGACAGTAGTTTTGATAGATACTATTGAGCAAGAATCTACTGCTCTTTGTTGGTTAGAAGCAGGAGATGAAACCTGTAAACGTGATGCAATTGATTGGCAAATAAGTCTGCGTTTGCAGCGGAGTGTGTGGCATAGCAAGCAAAAGCATTCATTTAATCTTGATAAGTTAACGGGGACTGCTAATTTTCGCAGGTTTAATGATTATGCCATCGAGCTTTTGACATCCAAGGAAGATGGAGAATCTGTATGTTTAATTTACATGGATATTGACGGTTTCAAGTTTATTAACGATAGTCATGGCCCATTGGTGATAGGTTAAGATAAAGCGTATTTTGTCAATCAGTTAAAATACTCA